>NZ_JBZMXT010000016.1:0-39390 GCF_058506495.1 Methyloceanibacter sp.
CCGTGCCGCTCTCTATCATCGGCGCGATGCTCGGCTTGTGGATCCGCGGAATCCCGCTAGGCTTTATGGAAACCCTGGGCTTCCTGGCACTGTTCGGCACAGTGTTGAACGCCGCGATACTTTTGATCGACTTCACGACACAGAAGCTCAAGGAGAAACTTGCCACCGGGCAGGGACGGGCGCCGCCTGGTGAGCGGTCCTATTGCGGTCTGACCCGTGAGGCTTTCCGCAGCACGCTGGCAGAATCGGCGCAGACCCGACTGATGCCCATCTTTCTGACCACCGCAACAACTGTTGCCGGCTTGACCTCTCTGATGTTCGGTGGCGGCCCGCTGTTTATGGGCCTTGCTACAGCATTCGCGTGCGGCTTGATGGTTGGCAGCGCTATCACGCTGCTCGTACTGCCAGCACTGATGGCGCTTTTCGTTGAAAACTTTCACTACCAGCTTGTAAGTCCTGACGAGGCGGAACTCGAAACGACTTCGACAAGCACCGCAGAGACCGCGTAGATCTGCTGGCTGCTCATCGTGGCGCGTTGTTAACCGGGGAGGGTGAGAAGGGCCTTGGCTACGGCAGAAGAAGAAGTTGTTGATCGCGAATACGTAGCCCGTGAGTCATGGAGCCTGGGAAAACGCATCGCTCTGCTGGTGCTACTGGCGTTGCTCGTGGCTGGTTTGCACAGCGTGCTGGACTACCTAGGCGCAATACTTGCTGTCTACTTCCTTGCGTTAGTCGGCATCTATTTGGTGCGATGTGGCTATGCGCTGCTGCAGGGTTTGATCGCCTTGTTGTCTCGGCCGTTCAACAAGCCTGCCGAGTCGCCAAAGGCAATCTGGCTCCTTGTCGGGGTTGTGCTTAATGCGCTGGAGATCGTCATTTGTCTCGGTTTGGCGATCTATGTCCTGAAGGCCGTGGGATGGTATACGAATGTCCAGCTTCCCGTTCCCCAGACTTACCAGCCATTGCAGAACTAGGCGAAGCGCGTGACTAAGCCGACCGCGGCTCCTCTAACGACTGTATGCCGCAGGTCCTGCCCGCTTGGTCATCGGTGGGAATTGAGCCGCCCATTTACGCTACCCGCCAGCTAGGGGGTGGACGTGCTGCAGCTCGGCTCAATTCGATTCAGGGCCGACCACAACCTCAGCGCAGCAAAGGTGGCAAAGCTCGCTAATCTGCTCGGTGCGCTGCGTCGTATTGTCATTGGCGTGACAACGCTTAGCTTTCTTTCTCAGGCCTTTGCTAACCTTACCCTAAAGTGCGCGCAAAGCCGAAAAGTTCATCGCCGCTTCGCCTCAGCCCCAACCATGGAATGTGACATGAAACTTTCAAAAAATCTTTCTCCGCTAGCGGTTCTAATAGCGTTGGTACTAGTGCTCGGCGTGCAGTCCGCCCAAGCACACTGCCAGGTCCCTTGCGGCATCTTTGACGACAACGCTCGCGTAAAAGCGATGATGGAAGATGCGGTGACTGTTGATAAGGCCACCACTGAAATGGCTGAACTGCAGGGCAAAACCGATCCTCAATCGGTCAATCAGACGGTGAGGTGGGTCATGAACAAGGAATCGCATGCCCAGAAGATCATCTCGACGATTTCAGACTACTTCTTGACGCAGCGCGTGAAGCCATCACAGGAAGACTATGTCGAGCGCCTCAAGAAACACCACGCGGTGATGCTTGCAGCAATGAAAGCTAAGCAACACGCCGACAAAAAACATGCAGAAGCTCTCATGGCCGAAATTACAGCTCTTGCTCGGTACTATCCGGAACAGTGATACCAGCACATGCAGTTCAATGGCGTCTGCCTTTGGAGGAGGGACGTCGGCGGTGGAGGCGCTGGTCTGAGCGTTTGGGTCGGACATTGAAGAGCAGCTCGAGCGCCCATCCAAACGGCGTTGCCAGCAGCCCTGGTCGACATCTCACAGGCAGATTAGCCCAGGAGCATTTTTTGGCTTAAGACAATCAGCCTAAACGGGCCAAAACGATTGCAAGACGCAGGCGAGTGCATCGGCGTTCTCCCGACCTATTTTGTACTTGTGTTTTCGGTATCGGGGATGTTGTGGCGATGTCCCATAGGTTCTTGCGCTTGGGGCAGAAGAAGGGTCTCCTTGAAGGCGGGCAGTAAAACGCGCCAAAAGAGAACAAGCACCGCCAGTTCGGACAAGCGGCTGACAATGGAACAGCACCGAGAAGCGCTATGAGCACCGCATCAGGCGCGGGCATGCCGCGAGGTCGGCTCAAACAAAGCTACGACTTCATCAAGGAAGTTGTGCTTAAGACCGGACGGGATCATCTGTCCGTTGTCTCGGCGGGATGCGCCTATTACGCCCTGTTCGCGATCTTCCCCGCGCTGACCGCGTCCATTTCTCTTTATGGACTGACAGCTAACCCGGAAAACGTCGAGCGGCAGTTCACTATCTTTAAGACTGTGCTGCCGCCCCAGGCCTATGCGATCGTGCTTGATCAGATAAAGCGCATTGCAGAGACCTCGGGCCAAACGCTCGGTTGGGGTTTTGCTGTGGGCCTCTTTATAGCGCTTTGGAGCGCGAACCACGCAACGCAGGCTATGTTCTCAGCCCTCAATATCGCTTACGGCCAGCCAGAGCGACGCGGCATTGTGCACTTCTATCTGGCAGCGATTGGCTACACATTTGTTGGGATCGTTGGCGTGGCGGCGATGCTGTTCGCAATTATATCCGTACCCATCTTATTTGCCGACTCAGGACATCCACATATTTTCGAGACGCTGATTACCTATCTGCGGTGGCCGATGTTCTTTGTTCTGACACTGTTCATGTTGGCGCTCGTCTATCGTTTTGGTCCAAGTCACGAGGATCCGCAGTGGCGCTGGATCACTCCGGGTTCAATCTTTGCGACGACAGTTTGGCTGCTTGCGTCACTCGGCTTCTCCTACTACGTCTCCAACTTTGCCGACTATGACAAGATGTATGGCTCGTTGGGCGCGGTTATCATCTTGCTCTTCTGGCTCTACATCTCGTTCTACATCGTCCTGCTTGGCGCGGAGATCAACGCTGCACTTGAAAAGGAAGCCGAAACCTGAAACGCGCTATCTTTTGGCGTTCTGGTTATGAGGGTGGGGTCAGGGCGTCCTCCGACAAATCTGAGCTTCGACGTACTCAAGACATCTGCATGACATCTACATTTCGTATGCACGGCCGGATCGCCTATGATCCAATGTGTCGGACGCCGCGCCATAGTGCATAACTGGGGGAGGTTCGCTTAGCTGCCATGGACCCTGTACTGCTGAGTCCGCTGATCGCACTGGTCGCGGGTGTTCTCATTTTGTTGATGCCCAGAATTCTCAACTACGTCGTCGCGATCTACCTGATCGCGATTGGCATTATCGGCCTAGTACAGCATCTGCAGTAGTCATGCTGCAGTAACGAATTGTTTAAGGCACGAAAATTACCCGATTTTCCTGGGTGCTTTTCCACCGCTAGGCAAGAAGACGGAAAAACAACCCCTAGAATGGGCTGTCGGCATCGCATATATTTTCGATTCAACCGAGTCTGTGGTCGAGCAGGGTGCCGTCCCGGATCCGATTTGGTGTTTTGCGGTCCCGATCGAGAGAAAACGGCACTCTTTGTGGACGTCGATACGCGGGCGAGCGCCGAGTTTGATAGTAAGGATACAAAGCGAGTGAAGGGCCCGACTAATCAAGTTAGCCCATCGCGCAGCCTCAGGATGCAGCGATTTGCGGCCAATATGGGGCGCACGTTGATGCTCGCCGCTCTGTTTGGTTTTCTCCTTCATCCGTTGGCAACATCGTTTGCCGCGCCCCTGCCAAAGGCGGCGCAGGCTGCAAATAGCAAAGCCGAGCGAGACGCTGATGCCCAGCAGGATAAGAAGGGCCCCGAGACCGTTGCCCCTGATAATGGTTGGTCCGCTAACCGAAACGGACCCAAGATAACGCTTCGTGGCGCTGCGCCGTCCGAAGAGGACAGACAGACGACGCTTGGCATGGTGAAGGCGCATTTTCCGGACCTCACGATCGAAGACAAGCTGGCAATCCTGCCGAGCGATCAGCCCCGCGAGCAGTGGCTTGCGGCGGTGAGCTTTGGTCTTCAGCGGCTGTCGCAACTGTATCGGGGTAAGGTTCGCCTCGAAGATGGAACGCTGACCGTGAGCGGACAGGCTGTGAATGCCGAGGAGTATGGGAATATCAAGAAGGCGTTGGCGGGAACTTTGCCCGCCGGCCTAACACTTGGGGGAGCATCCGTACGTCCCCCTGTTGCCGATCCCTTCATCTTCCAAGCCGACCTTGGTCCTAATGCCTTGAGCTTGGCCGGTAGCGTTCCAAGCGAGGGTTCGCGCAAGAGCGTGCGTGATTTATCTCGCCAGCTCTTCGCTCGCCCTGGACTAGACGATCGACTGGAAGTGGCATCCGGCGCGCCAGAGAACTGGGACGAGGCTGTCGCCGCGGCGTTGCGAGCACTTTCTCGGCTAGAGATCGGAAAAGTCGCGCTGTCGGGTGTTGCGGTCAGTATCGAAGGCATTGCACCCGATCAAGGGACCGCAGTGGCGGTGTCGTCGCAGCTGCGTCGCGACCTGCCCGAGCGGTTCTCCACATCTGAGAGCATCAAGTGGAAGGAGGCAGCCTCTCAGCTGGATCTCGGCGCTGAGCCCGGGCCCGCCCAGGACGTGGCTGCAACAATCATTCCGCGGATCAAAGCGCTTCCAGAAGACGATACGAGATGGCGCAGCGGTTCTTTACCGCCACTTGCTCCATTTAGTGTCAGGCACTGACATTCGTTCCCATCAGGCGTCAGTCGTTGACTGCGAAAAACGAGGCGATGGCTTCGATCTGATCGCGTTCGGCAAGCGTAGGCGCATGCCCTTGGTCAGGCACTGTCATCGTTCGGAGGTTCGGGTGACGCTCGACCATCTCGTTGAGGGTCTCGGTGCTGAGGACGTCCGAAAGCTCGCCGCGAATAACAAAGGCCGGAAGCTTGCTCATCGCGATGAACTCCGGCCAGAGCGGCGGGAAAGGTCGGCTAAGATCGATCGTGCCGATAGCCTTGGCTAATTTGCGATCATAAGATAGTACGAGCCGTCCTTTACGCTCCTCGAAAACGCTGCGAGCCATCTGGTCCCACTGGGCATCCGTGAAATCCGGAAAACCCCGTTCATTGATTTCGCGCATGATTTGCATCGCATCTGCCCAGGTCTTCGGCGTCGGCATACGGCGTACATAGTTGACAATGCGGGCAAGGCCCCTGGTCTCGATCACCGGTCCGATATCATTCAGTACGACAGGGCCCATAACGGTCGGGCGCGCCGCTGCCATCGCCATGGCGATGATACCGCCTCGGGATGTGCCCACGATTCCGACTTGGTGCAAACCCTGAATAGTCAGGAGATCGAGTACATCATCCAATTCTACGTGGGGCATATAGTTGCGCCAGTTCGGATCGAAGTCAGACTGCCCCCGCCCACGATAGTCGACGCAGTAGACATTGCGGGGCGTTTCCGGATGGGTCGATAGGTGTGTTGCGAGAGCGTGAAAGTCGCGGGAGTTGCGCGTTAGGCCCGCGAGGCAAACGACACTTCGGTAACGCTCGTCTGGCGCGGGATAGTGACGCGCGTAAAGCTTCAAGTCGTCCGACGACCTGTAATGGACGTCGCGCCAGGGCTTGCTCTGGAGGTCAAGCATAGTCCACCGCTAGTTTGGCAAGCGTCTGCAAGGGATGCGTCCGACGCGAACCGATGGGCCTCGCTACTTCAAGCCCCTTGATTGCGGATCAATGCCAAGAAAGTCAACCGCGCAAGCGGCATGCTGGCTATGGAGTTTTGGCCGTTGTCGTCACAGGCTGCACCGACGCGGTCTCGGATGGCGGCACGCGCCTGCCTCGATTGAGATCCTGCACCAAGTGCAGTGCATTCTCCGCCCCTGCAAGTCGCGAGCGATAGAGCTGCAACGTTTCCATGATCTTGATGACGTAGCGCCGAGTTTCCGTGAACGGAATACGCTCAATCCAGTCGACGGGGTCGACATCCGGATCCCTTGGGTCGCCGTAGATACCAACCCACTCTTTCACGCGACCGGGACCGGCGTTGTAAGCAGCGAGTGCCATGAAATACGACCCGTCATAGTTCGAGATGAGATCACTCAGGAATGCTTCACCCAGCTGAGTGTTGTACGCCGCATTGGTGAGTTTTGACTGGGAATAGGCGACCTTATAGCGGCGCGCCACGCCGCGCGCTGTAGCCGGCATAAGCTGCATGAGGCCACTTGCACCGACTGGGCTCTTTGCCTTCGCGTTGAACTCACTCTCTTGACGTGACAACGCGTGCACCAACGCCGGGTCAACCCGCTCTTCAAGTAGGCTTTTGAAGTTGGGCATAACGCCAACGGGCAGCGCATAGTCGCCGAGGGGCAGATCGCGGTTGAAGGCGATCTTGGACAGGCGCAGCGCCATCTGCTTTTGACCGACAGCTTTGGCGTATTCCGCGAGCAGGACAACCTCGGCCGCACTCTCAAGCGTCCGCGAGAGTGAAAGCAGGAACTGCGGCGTCACCCATTGGACGCCCATAGCGCGCGCAACGCCGAGCGCGCGCACGGCCTTGTGTTGCATGAAGCGGTCGATGTCTTCCTGGGTCGGCACGGGTGTTGGTGTCACGGCGAGCCGGGCAGGGCGAGGATCAAGTGCCTGACGGCCAAGTTGTCCATAAAAGTATTGCGGATACTTCGCGGCGACGTGGAAGTGTACCGCCGCCGACCCTCTGTCTCCGAGGACCAGCGCCGTGCGGCCCAGCCAATATTCAGCACGAGAGATATCTCGTGAGTCCGTGATCGCGGCGCCACGACGCATCGCTATGAAATGACGCAGTGCCGTTTCCGGTTCGTCGAGATAGCGCAGAGCGATCCACCCGGCCAGAAACTCGCCCTCCACGAATTGGTAGGGCAAATTATCCCGCTCAGCTTCGAGACCATGCTTCGCAGCAATCTTGTATGCGGTCCGGGGCTGCCCGTCGTTTAGAGCGGCCCGGACGTTGACTCGGCGCTCGATCCACCACTCCTCCATGTCGAGGAGCAGGTCCGGCTCCGACGGCGCGCCGAGCAGCAGTTCAAAAGCGGTGAGCCGCTGTTCCTTATCCTTTGTGCGACGCAGCCACTGAATGTTGTTAAAGCGAAGCCCAATATCGGCCTCGACGGCATCATCCGGAAGCGCGTCAAGGAGCTTGCCGGCATTCCCGCTGCGCTTGACCACGGCCACGCGAGCTTTGACCTTCTTTTGCTCGGCTTCCGGTAGCTTCTTGGCAACGCGCAACGCAGCGCTACACAGCTTCTCCTTGTCCGGATAAAGCAGAACGTCGACTCGTGCACGGTGGTCATCAGCATCCAACATGCTGCCGAACTTGTCGAGGATCTTAGCCTCTGTGTCTGAGCCGAGATCGTCCTCGCGCCAGGCTGCAGCCACAGCCTTCTCCGCGGCCTCTTTGTCTCCGGCCTTTAGGTAGACACCAGCGAGGGCCGCGCGGCCTGCACCCGTTTCCGGCTCCGAGTCCTTGAAGAACGCTTTGACGCGTTCCGGGGACGCGTTCGCATGAAACAGAGAGGCCTCAGCTTTTTCGCGAAGCTTATGAAGCCGAGGCCACATCGGGTGGCTCAGGCGAAAAGCCTCCACTGCTTCCGCATTTAAATAGGTGCTCTTTAAATGGCTGTACCGATACCAAAGCGAGAAGTCGCGTGCGGCGGGATCGCTGATCTTCGCCGCAGTCTCTCCGACCGTGCCCTTGTGGCGCATTACGAACCGAACGCGGTTGCGATCGGAACTACTAAGCTCGTAGTTGAGCAATGGCTTGAGGATTGACGCATAGTCCAAAGCGGGTTCCGGTGCTGGCGGAAACGCTTTGTCACGGCGTGGATGAATATCGGGCTCCGGGACGCTATCTGGCATAAAAGAAGCCGACGCCTTTGCAATCTTCTTCTCATTGCTGTTCGTGCCGGCGGCCTTTTCGTCTGATTCTGTGTTTTCCTTCGCCTCGGCAGCGGTCTTGCCGGCTTCCTCAGACGCCGGTTTCTCGACAGCGTTTTCGGGATTTGCCTCAGGCTGAGTGGCGGCGGCGATCGTCGAGGCGTTATCGGCCGTTTGGGACGCCTTGGTTGCCGTAGTCTGATTCGGTGCAGCGGCAGGAGCCAGGGCGCCGTCCGCTGTGCTTTCGACGGCCGAATCTGCCTGCGACCGATCTGGGTTGCGCTCCGGCAGCGCCACCATTCCCGACTTGGCCACCGCCCATGTAGGAACGGCCCATGCCAGGGCTGCAGCAAGAGCAATGTTGCACGCATGTTGGCGTTTCATGATCGTCGTTTGCTACCGGCTACGACCGCGTCTAGCGCTTAGTACGTCCCCCAAGACCTAGGAGCCGCGACGAGAACGAAGTGCGCAGTTTATCGATTTGCTACACTGTCTCAATGATTTCGGCGGAAAGATGACTATTTGGGCCGTCGATGATCGGGACTGGCGCCGGAAGAAAGTCTTAACACACTCGGCCAACGTATCTTTTGCGCCTATCCTCCTAAAATGCAGGGTATTTCAATCAGAAAGTCCCGCAACAATGACGGGCCGCTTGCTCGGCCCATCCCGAACTCCTATTGTCCCGGGCCATTGCGCGATACTTCGGACCGGAATATCGCCTCCGCGCCCTAAGGATGCGCCTAGGAGTTTGGGTTGTGACTATGCCGCCGTTTCACGGGTCAATTACGGCCCTCATTACACCGCTCAGCGAAGGATCCGTAGACGAGGATGCCTTCCGTAAGCTCGTGGAATGGCAAATCGATCAGGGTACCCATGGGCTGGTTCCGTGCGGCACAACTGGCGAGTCGCCCACACTGAACCACGACGAACATCGTCGCGTCGTTGAACTCTGTATTGAGGCCGCCGCCGGGAGGGTGCCCGTGATCGCGGGGACGGGGTCGAACTCGACGGCGGAGGCGGTGGAATTGACGCGCCATGCGAAGGCGGCAGGGGCGGACGGGGCGCTCGTCGTCACCCCCTATTACAATAAGCCGACCCAAGAGGGGCTGTATCTCCACTATGAGGCGGTGAACGCGGCAGCTGACATTCCGATCGTCATCTACAACATCCCTGGACGAAGCGTTGTCGACATGTCTGTGGAGACAATGGCGCGGCTATTCCAGTTGAAGAATATTGTGGGCGTCAAGGACGCCACCGCCAATCTCGCGAGGGTGAGCCAGCAGCGCGCGGCGATGGGGCACGAGTTTATTCAGCTATCCGGCGAAGATGCCACCGCACTTGGGTTCATGGCCCATGGCGGGGCAGGGTGTATCTCGGTGACGTCCAACATTGCACCAGCACTCTGCTCGGAGTTCCAGCTTGCCTGCCTTGGCGCAAATTATAAGCGTGCGCTTGAGTTACAGGATCGGCTTATGCCCTTACACGAAGCATTGTTCATGGAGTCGAATCCGGGTCCGGTCAAATATGCGGCTGAGAGTTTGGGTCTTTGCGGTAGCTCGACGCGCCTCCCGCTCGCACCCATCAGCGATGCGACGCGCAAGCAGGTCGACGCGGCCCTTGAAGCCGCCGATCTGAAGCCTGTCTAGGACGACGGAAGGCTGTGTCATGGCGCCGAAACGCGAGAGCGGAAAGCTGGTCGCCGAGAATCGAAGAGCCCGCTTCAACTACGAGATCGAAGACACGATCGAGGCCGGCATCGTCCTAACTGGTTCGGAAGTGAAATCCCTTCGGACCGGCAAGGCCAATATTGCCGAATCTTATGCGTCCAACGAAGGCGGCGAACTCTATCTGATCAATGCTCATATCGCGGAGTACGCTGGCGCTTCGCGGTTTGGCCACGAGCCCACGCGTCACCGCAAACTCCTCCTGCACAAAAAAGAGATGGCGAGGCTCCTCGGAGCAGTTCAGCGCCAAGGTATGGCGCTGGTACCCCTTCGGCTCTATTTCAATGCGCGTGGCATCGCCAAGCTCCTCCTGGGGCTCGGACGAGGCAAGAAAGTTCACGACAAGCGAGAGACCGAAAAGAAGCGCGATTGGCAGCGGCAGAAGAGCCGGCTTATGCGCGAGAAGGGATAGCAAGTGGAGGAGCATCCGCCGATCCACTTGACGCCGGGCCTAACGCTTCCCGTAGTGACGCTGCCGGCGACAGACGGATCAGATATCTGCCTCGCGACACTGGAGGGGCAAACCATCGTTGCCGTCTACCCCTGGACTGGCAAGCCGGGGCTTCCCAATCCTCCGGGATGGGACGATATACCGGGCGCACACGGTTCCACGCCGGAGCTCGAGGGCTTCCGGGATTTGTTTGAGCCCATATCTCAATCGGGTTCCAAACTTTTCGCTCTAAGCGGACAAAGCACGTCGTTTCAGCGAGAGATGGCGCTTCGGCTCGGGCTGCCATTTCCGGTCCTAAGCGATAAGAAAGGCGCGATGGCCCGCGCGCTTCGCTTGCCCGCTTTCGAAGCGGGAGGCATTAAGTATCTGAAACGAATAAGCTTTACTATATCAGATGGTCGGATCGAATACGTCTTCCATCCCATCGAAGATCCGGAGAGCCACCCGGCCCGGGTCGTTGACTGGCTAAAGTCACGGTCGTGATCGGACATCCTTAGATCAGAGCATCAGTCGCCCAAGGCATCGTCTTCGGCGTCTTCGACAGAGTATCCCAACTGGTCGAGACCTTCTTCGAGATAATCTGACAGGAGCGGAATGCCCAAGAGATATTCTGCCGTTCTCTTGTTTTGCTGGGAGCGGGCCGTTGCGATTGCGTCCTCGAGCTCCTCGGCGCTGAAAGACCCTCGGCCGATCCAAGCTAAGGCAACGAGACTAGCCTGCTCATCCACGTTCAATTCCCGAATGAATCCCGTCAGCTCGGCGACAGTCGCGTCGTCCTTGAAGTCTTCCAGGATCGATTCTGCATCGTGGTCGGAGGTCGGGTCGTCGTCCCATGCGCCAACCTTGGCGTCATACTCGCGCGCCTTGACGATGACAAAGCCAACCTTGGTCGGCGAAATTTCCAAACCTGCCATCGCATTGCTGCCGGAGACCGGCATCTCCCTAAAACTGAACGACAAGTTTGAAAGCATGCACGACTTGGTCGATCCCAGCAACTCCCCCTGAACGCCACGCGACCAGGGGCGTCGCCTCAATCACGGACGCTGGCTGCCGCATTGGCAACAACGCTCTCGAACATCTCCGCCGTGAGTCGGCCAGTATTCGTGTTGAGACGTGAGCAGTGAAAGGAGTCGAAGAGCAATAAGCCACCGGACAATGCATGTTTGGCACCATGAGCAAACGGGTAATCCCGCTTTCTGAGAGCAAAGCAAGAAAGGATGCTGTCATGGGCAACGCGGCCGATGGCCAAGAGGGCGCGCAATTTCGGGAGGCTCTCCATGCGCCCGTTAAGGAACTGGCGGCAGCTTTTGATTTCGCCACCGGTTGGCTTGTTCTGCGGGGGAACGCATCGCACCGCGTTCGTTATCATACATTCGACTAGGCTGAGGGCGTCCGGCTGCGAGAGGTCATGCTTGCCTTTGGCGAGGCCTGTCTTGAGAAGCGTGGGGTAGAGAAGGTCACCGGCGAAGTCGCCCCAGAATGGCCTGCCCGTGCGGTTCGCACCCTTGAGCCCGGGCGCAAGTCCGACGATCAGCAGCCGAGCTTTCTCGGAACCAAACGAGGGGACCGCGCCGTTGAACCAGTCAGGATGAGCAGCAGCGTTGTCTCTTCGGTATGCGACCAATCGTTCGCACAGGCCGCAGTCCGTTTTGGGTTCTGCAAGTCGGTCGTTCGAAAGCATGCTAACTCGATGGTCCTCTCGTCACGCAAGAGTGCATCCGCTTTGCCATACAACTAAGTGCGCCGAAGGAAGAAGCGAGGCACTGAGAAGCGCGTGGCCTAGGTCTCAATGAGATTAGATGCCTCGAAGGCCTCGCCCTCATTTTCGGCATCCGGCCGGCGTCGATTGTCGCGCGGGGGACGTTCGCTCGGCGTTCGACCGATAGAGTGCTGCAGATCCACGAGGTCGATGAACTGATCTGCTTGGCGGCGTAGCTCGTCCGCGACCATGGGTGGATTGGTCGAGAGCGTTGAGATTACGCTGACCCGCTTCCCCTTGTGCTGAAGCGATTCGACAAGTGAGCGAAAGTCTCCGTCGCCAGAGAAGATCACGAGGTGGTCGAGATGATCGGCGAGCTCCATGGCGTCGACCGCAAGTTCGATGTCCATGTTGCCTTTCACTTTACGCCGCCCCGTGGCGTCGACGAACTCCTTGGTCGGCTTCGTGACCATGGTGTAGCCGTTGTAATCGAGCCAATCGATGAGAGGGCGAATTGAGGAATACTCCTGATCCTCTGCGAGCGCGGTGTAATAGAGCGCTCGAACAAGCTGACCTTTGGAACGGAATAGGGATAGGAGCCGCTTATAGTCGATGTCGAAAGAGAG
The DNA here is from genome assembly GCF_058506495.1 of Methyloceanibacter sp. Taxonomy (NCBI): domain Bacteria; kingdom Pseudomonadati; phylum Pseudomonadota; class Alphaproteobacteria; order Hyphomicrobiales; family Hyphomicrobiaceae; genus Methyloceanibacter; species Methyloceanibacter sp. The sequence continues at coordinate 12,438 of NZ_JBZMXT010000016.1, forward strand.
CGTTTTGGATGCCGCGTAGAGATTTGCGCCATCAATGAATAAAGCAATCCGTTCAGACGGATAAAAATGCATTGCTAGTCCTAACGATCGAAAAAATGCTGGTTCGGGAAAACAAACGCATACAACGATGCATTGTCGTTGACGCACAAAGGCTCCGCAATTGGTCGCAATGTCTCAGATATTGTTAGGAATTGGCGCAAATTATCCCGGTCCTTGGGGAACACCTTCCGCAACGATCAACCGCGCGCTTCGGAACCTCAACGAAAAGGGTGTCGCGCTCGTGGCCGTATCGGAATTCTACGAGACTGCGGCGGTGGGTCGCGCGGGCCAGCCTCCTTACGTCAACGCGGTTGCGCGGATTGAGACGACGATGCCGCCGGAGTCGCTATTGCGGAGGTTGAAACAGATGGAGCGGGAGGCAGGGCGCCGCGGGGGGAGCCCCTGGGGACCCCGAACGTTGGATATCGATATCCTGGATTACCGAGGGCGGGTTCAGAACTGGGACGGCACCGTTCCGAGATTCGCTCGGGCGGGTGCTCGCCCGCTGGTTTTGCCTCACCCTTGGATCGAGAATCGTCCTTTCGTCTTGCGGCCGCTCCTCGACGTGGCCCCAGACTGGCGCCATCCGGTAACCAAGGAATCGGCGCGGGTGCTGTGGCGGCGCGTCGCACATGGGCGGGACGGGCACGTCCTGCAGACCCTGGCCGCGAAAGGCGACTTGCCAGCGGTGTCCGATTTGCATACATAGAGGCCAAATTCCGCCTATTTCCAAAAGGATTTCGAGATGGCTCGCGTCACCGTCGAGGATTGCATCGACAAGATTCCGAACCGCTTTGAGCTTGTACTGCTGGCCAGCCACCGCGCTCGCACAATTTCAGCCGGTGCGCAGCTCACTGTGCCGCGCGACAACGACAAGAACCCTGTCGTTGCGCTGCGCGAGATCGCCGAGAAGAAATTCACGCCGGACGATCTCAAAGAAGACTTTATTCACTCCATGCAGAAGTACGTGGAAGTGGACGAGCCCGAAGCTGAAGCAGTTCCAGCTCTGTCGCAGGACACCCGCATGCCCGTTCTGGGTCAGGACGATCAATCCACGGACACGCAGATCGATCGGATGACTGAAGAGGAGCTGCTGCGCCGTATGGCGACCCAGGCGCCTTCGGATGGTTCGAATGCGGGACCGCGGGCGCGCTAACAGCCTGACAGACGCCCGGAGAAGGTGCGATTCGGGACCGCCGCCGGGGTTGCAACACCCAAGCGACGTTGGTGTTGCGGTAACCGCTAGTGTCCAAAGGCCTTGTGCTGCATCGGTCCAGCGCGCCATTCTGGCGCGCTGAGATGACCCGACAATACGAACTCGTCGAACGTATTTTGAGCTACCAGCCCTCCGCCAACGAAGGGCTGCTGAATCGCGCCTATGTCTACGCGATGAAGGCACACGGCAATCAGAAGCGTGCCTCGGGCGCTCCCTATTTCTCGCACCCGCTCGAAGTTGCGGCCATTCTCGCCGACATGCGCCTCGACGATGCAACGATCGCGACAGCGCTGCTGCACGACACAATCGAGGACACCGAAGCGACGCGGGCCGAGATCGATACGCTTTTCGGCGCGGAGATAGGTACGCTCGTCGACGGCCTAACGAAAATCAAGAAGCTGGATCTCGTCACCAAGAAGGCCGAGCAGGCGGAGAATTTCCGCAAGCTTTTGTTGGCCATCTCAAGCGACATTCGGGTTCTCCTCGTAAAGCTCGCCGATCGCCTGCACAACATGCGCACCCTGGAGCACATGAAGCCGGGAAAGCGGAGGATCATCGCCGAAGAGACAATGGACATCTATGCGCCACTGGCAGGCCGCATGGGTATGCAATGGTTGCGCGAAGAACTTGAAGACTTATCATTTCGCTGGCTGAACCCTGAGGCCTACGCCACTGTTTCCAAACGTCTCAAGGCGTTGCGGAAAGATAACCAGGGACTCATCGATGAGATTGAGGGCGCGCTAAAGTCAAAGCTTAAAGCCGCGCGGGTGAAGGCCAACGTGGCCGGGCGGGAGAAGAAGCCCTACGCCATCTGGAGCAAGATGGAACGGAAGCAGATTTCGCTCGAACAATTGTCCGACATCTACGCCTTCCGCATTGTCGTTCCGAAAGTGCCGGACTGCTATCGGGCGCTCGCTGTGGTCCATACGAGCTGGCACACGGTACCCGGCAGATTCAAGGACTACATCTCCAATCCAAAACAGAACGACTATCAATCGATCCACACCACCATCGTTGGGCCGAAGCATCAGCGCGTCGAGCTGCAGATCCGCACCGAGGAAATGCACTCGATCGCTGAGTACGGTGTTGCCGCGCATGCGCTTTACAAGGAGAGCGGAAGCGGAAAAAGGGTGCCCGCCCAAGACTCTAGTGCTTACAGATGGTTGACACACCTAGTTGGTGTTTTGCTTGAAGGCGATAATCCCGAAGAATTCCTGGAGCACACCAAACTAGAGTTGTTCCACGACCAAGTATTCTGCTTCACGCCAAAGGGGCGCCTGATCGCGTTACCGCGCGGCGCCAATTGCATCGATTTCGCCTATGCGGTCCATACCCAGGTGGGCAACACGGCGGTAGGCGCAAAAATTAATGGCCGTCCGATGCCGCTTGCTAGCGCTCTCCGAAACGGCGACGAAGTCGAGATCCTCTGTTCGGATGCTCAGTCCCCGCCAGTCGCTTGGGAGCGGCTCGCGATCACTGGAAAGGCGCGCTCGGCTATCCGTCGAGCATCCCGCGATGCGGTGCGGCTTCAATACGAAAAGCTGGGCCGAGAGATTCTCGATCGTGCTTTCCGTCGGTATGGACACTCATTCAGCGAAGAAGCCATTGAGAAGGGTCTGCCGCGTTTGTCGCAAGCCACCGCGGAGGATGTCGTTACCGCCGTCGGCCGAGGCGAGCTGACCTCGGAGGATGTGTTCCGAGCTGCCTTCCCCGAGGAAATCGCCGGGCCGATGCCCAAGCGCCGGCGGCAGGTGAAGCGAAACGATGAGGGCTGGTTTGGTCTCGGCAAGGTCATGGGCCTCAAGTTCCGTTGGCCGGGGTCCAGCGGAAAGGAACGGCCTGACGGGCCAAGCGCCATCCCGATCCGTGGTCTGAAAGGGGGGCTTCCCGTCCATTTTTCCGAAAGCGGCGCGATCCCTGGCGATCGGATCGTGGGCATTCTGTCGCCAGGACAAGGGATCACGATCTATCCCATCCACGCAGCCGCGCTTAAGGAGTTCGATGACGAGCCAGAACGTTGGATCGACGTGACCTGGGACATTGACGAGGACAATCCGCAACGCTTCCCCGCCAAGATCGCCGTGACCGCCATGAACGAGCCGGGCAGCCTTGCACAAATCGCGACGGTTATCGGCGAGGTCGACGGCAACATCCAGAATATCAAAATGACCAACCAAGTTGCCGACTACACGGAGATGCTGATCGACTTGGATGTTTGGGATCTTCAACATTTGAACGAGATTCTGACTGGATTGAAGGCCAAAGACGTTGTCAGCAGCGCCACACGATCGGAAGAGTAGCGAACCGCAACAACGCTGGCCTGACGCGAAAAAAGCCATCAAATATGGTAGGTGTGCTGCGCTTATGGACTGAATGCAGGCTGTCGCCTGCAGCGAGGTAGAGATGCTGTTTAAGCGCCGCGAGGCGGAAAGCTGGCTGAATCGGTTGCGCGTGTCCTTATGGCCGCGGCGTAGCTGGGGACGCTCAACTCGCTACGTGGTTCATCGGGTACGTCGACTAAGCGCGACTCCTCATGCGGTCGCCCTGGGCTTTGCTGCGGGTGTCTTCATCTCAAGCACCCCGTTCATTGGCTTTCATATGGTCCTGTCGGCGGCGCTCGCTTGGATAATCGGCGGCAGCATTGTTGCCGCGTTGCTTGGAACGTTCGTCGGCAATCCGCTGACTTATCCGCTGTTTTGGGTCAGCAGCTATGAGCTGGGGTCACTCATGCTCGGCCAAGGCGACAGCGATGTCGAACTTGATCTTTCGAAGGGTATCTTTCAGACCGAGCAGATCTGGACCCTTCTGAAACCAATGACGCTCGGCTCGATCCCTATCGGCATTGTGCTTGCCGGTCTCACTTACGCTCTTGTGAGACCAGCGGTGAATGCATATCAGCATCGGCGTCGCGATCTTCGGTCGACAAACGAGGTCGTATGAGCGAGCTGAAAGGATAAGCGAAGTGGGGAAGGCGACGCCCATTCCTAAGATCCGGCTTGGGATCAACATTGATCATGTGGCGACGCTGCGAAACGCGCGCGGTGACGCACTTCCGGATCCCATACGCGCCGCGCAGCTGGCTGCCGAAGCCGGAGCCGACAACATCACCGCTCATCTGCGGGAGGACCGACGCCATATCCGTGACCACGACATTGCCCGCTTGTTGTCGGAAGTGGATTGTCCACTCAACATGGAGATGGCCGCAACGAAAGAAATGACCGAAATTGCGACGAAAGCTATACCGCCCGCGACATGCCTGGTGCCGGAACGCCGTGAGGAGGTGACGACAGAAGGCGGCCTTGATGTTGTGGGGCAGCGCGATGTGCTGGCGCCGGTTGTCGCCGCGCTTAGCGGAGCAGGCACCAAAATTTCTCTGTTTATCGACGCAGACCCCTCTCAGATCGAGGCGGCGGCAGGCTTGTCGGTACCGGCCATCGAGATACATACCGGCGCGTGGTGTCACGCCGCCGACGAGGGCCGCCAGGACAAAGCCGAGACGGAGTGGAATGCAATCGTCGAGGGTGCTGCCTATGCGCACTCCCTTGGTCTTGAGGTTCATGCTGGCCATGGTCTCAACTACGTGACGGCAGAGAAGATCTCGTCGATCCCAGAGATCGTGGAACTCAATATTGGCCACTTCGTTGTTGGCGAAGCCGTGTTTGTCGGGCTCGGTGAATCCGTGCGGCGTATTCGTGCGGCTATGGACCGAGGGCGCGCGCTCGCGGACGCAGGTCGAGGGGATCGCATCGCCTAATGATTATTGGTCTCGGTAACGACATCATTGATATTCGGCGGATCGAGAAGACGATTGATCGGTTTGGTGACCGCTTTCTTCAGCGGATCTTTACGGAGACGGAGCGGCTCAAGTCTGACAGGCGCGCCCTGCGCGCGGCGTCCTACGCGAAACGTTTTGCGGCAAAGGAAGCCTGCGCCAAGGCTCTCGGCACCGGTTTCCGGCGGGGGGTCTTCTGGCATGACCTCGGGGTCGTGAATCTGCCATCGGGCCGGCCGACGATGGCGCTTACGGGTGGTGCTGCCCGCGTACTCGAAGAGCTCGTGCCTGAGGGCCATGCAGCGCAAATCGATCTCACGATTACCGACGATTTTCCTTCCGCTCAGGCGATCGTTATCATCTCGGCCATTCCGCGTTCGCCATAAAATTGCACGACTAATCGCATCCTTGGTTTGCCCAGGAGGAGGCGAGGGGCTATAGGGCTCTCAACACCAGTACTTTGAGACGGCTGGTCCGCGATGACGGACACCGACTAAGGAGAGCGCCGCATGAGTGTGGACGCGGACAAGAGTTCTTCAAAAGGAAGCAGTTGGGAGACGCTTCGGGTCGTCATCCACGCGCTGATCCTGGCGCTGATCGTGCGCGTGTTCTTTTTCCAACCGTTCAATATCCCATCTGGCTCGATGATCCCGACGCTGCTCATTGGCGACTATCTCTTTGTCTCAAAATACACCTACGGCTATAGCCGCTACTCGTTTCCATTCGGACTAGATTTTTTTTCTGGACGCATCTGGGCCGCTGAGCCGGAACGCGGCGACGTTGTTGTGTTCAAGCTGCCGCGTGACAACGAAACCGACTACATCAAGCGGGTTATCGGCTTGCCAGGCGACGAGATCCAGATGGTCGACGGCATGCTGAAGATCAATGGTGATGCCGTCGACAAGGAGAAGGTCGACGACTTCGTATTACCTGCCGCAGGTGGCCGGAATCGTTCTTTCACGCGCTACATGGAGACGCTCCCTAACGGGGTGAGCTATCCGGTCTTGGATCTGGTAAAGGGTAGCGTAGGCGACAACACGGAGGTCTACGAAGTACCAGAAGGTCACTATTTCATGATGGGCGACAACCGGGACAACTCGACGGACAGCCGTTTTCTATCAGAGGTTGGCTTCGTCCCCTTCGAGAACTTCGTCGGAAAAGCGCAGGTGATATTCTTCTCCATCGATGAGGATGCCAGCTTCTGGCAGGTCTGGCGGTGGCCGACCGACGTACGTTGGAACCGCATCTTCAAGTCAGTGGACTAGGGCCGTGGCTAAGCGGCGCACAACGGATGCCAGCGTCTTAGCCGATGGTCTTGGGCACGCGTTCGAAGCGCCTGAGCTGCTCGAATTGGCGCTTACACACTCGAGCGTACGTCCTGGCTCGAAACCAAACGAAGACAATGAACGGCTCGAGTTTCTGGGTGACCGTGTCTTGGGCTTGGCCATTGCGCAACTCCTGTATGAAAGATTCCCCGACTCCCCCGAAGGAGAGATTGCTCGGTGGTTCAATCACCTCGTTCGGACGGAAACCTGCGCAGAAGTCGCTCAGCGTTGGCGGTTGGGTGAATTCATTTTGATGAGTAGTGGAGAGGCTGGATCCGGGGGTCGCCTCAAAAAGACGATTTTGGCCAACGCTTGCGAGGCGATACTCGGCGCAGTGTTTTCGGATGCGGGCTATGAGGCAGCGCGAGAGATCGTCTGGCGCTCGTGGGAACCCCGGCTCGCTGAATTGAAGGAATCCGCGCCGGATGCCAAATCAGTTCTCCAAGAATGGGCTCAGGGGCGCCAGTTGCCCTTACCGAACTACACCGAAGTCGCGCGCGAAGGACCCGATCATGCGCCGCGTTTCACGGCTGAGGTTCATGTAGAAGGGGTGCCGCCTCAAAGGGGCGAAGGCACAAACAAGCGCTCGGCCGAGCAGGCGGCGGCATTGGCCATGCTCGTGCGTGAGGGTGTCTGGCAAACGGTCGCCAATGACTGAGGCGCCCGACGCTCCCACGCGCTGTGGTTTCGTGGCCTTGATCGGCGCGCCCAATAGCGGAAAGTCCACGTTAACGAATTCACTTGTCGGCACCAAGGTCTCGATCGTCACCCACAAAGCGCAGACAACGCGCGGGCCCGTGCGCGGGATTGTGCTAGCGGGCGATGCTCAGGTGATCTTGGTTGATACGCCCGGCATTTTTCAGCCAAGGCGGCGCCTGGATCGAGCAATGGCACAAGCAGCGTGGGAGCGTGCAGGGGATGCCGACCTTGTCGCCCTAGTTGTCGATGCAGCCCGTGGGCTCGACGATAAACTCGAGCCAATCGTAAAAAAACTGCCGGAAATCAACCGGCCCGTCGTCGCGGTGCTGAACAAGGTGGATCTAGTCAAGAAGCCAGCGCTCTTGAGCCTCACCTCAGAGCTGCTTGCACAAAGGACCTTCGATGAGATCTTCATGGTTTCGGCATTGACGGGCGACGGTGTGGACGATCTCCGTGCTTATCTGGCGAGTACCGTTCCCAATGGTCCCTGGCTATTTCCAGATGATCAGCTAACAGATGCGTCCCTCCGCCAGACCGCGGCTGAAATCACGCGCGAAAAGTTGTTCCTCCGCCTACACGAAGAGCTGCCCTATGCGTTGACCGTCGAAACAACCGAATGGAAGGTTTTGAAAGATCAAAGCGTACGCATCGAACAGACGATCTTTGTTGAGCGCGAGAGCCAGCGGCGTATTGTTCTCGGCAGCAAAGGGCAGATGATCAAGGAGATCGGGCAGGCGTCGCGCGAAGAAATCTCGGAGATCGCGGGCGTCCCTGTTCATCTCCTCTTGTTTGTAAAGGTCCGCGAACGGTGGGGAGAGGACCCTGAACGCTTCCGCGAAATGGGGCTCGATTATCCGAAGAACTAGGCACGTGGAGCTGTGCATGCGCGAAGTCCTCACCGCAGATGAGTGGCAGCCAGCGATTAGGGCCAAAACGCGCGCGCATGTCGCGCGTTTGTCATAAACCCAGGTCAGGTAACTGTCTGTGCCAATCGCAGGCGTTCGTCTCAGGCAGGCGCACCACGACAGGCAGCAGGGACCCCAACAATCGGATCGAGAGCACTGACATGCAGCACGTAATTCTCAGAGCACTCCTGGTTTTGACAGTCGGGACGAGTGCAACAGTGGCTCTTGCCGCCAGCAAGGCGGTCGACGAGGCGAAATGCGCTGGTATCTTCTACGTAAACAAGGATCTTGCCGAAATGGGTAAGGGTAGCGCCGACAAGCCGGCAAGCTACTGGGAAGGCTTGACCGGAAAGGCAACGGCCATGGCGTTCGAGGCAGCGAAGGGCGCCAAATCGAAGGAGCAGGTAGAGGCGGAGATTGGCGAGATCTCGACCACCATGGGGTTGGCAGTCAAGAAAGAAGACCCTGAAACGCTGTCCTACCTAAGCGAACAGACTCCGCAGTGCGAGAAACTCGTAAACGCGGCCGACAGCACTCCGTAAGTCTGCGACCTCGTTATCATTATCAGACGCGTTGAAGGCTATCGGCACATTTGCCGTTGAGTCCGATGTGCTAATCTTTGACGCACCGAGTCGCAGAGCGGTGCGGTGCACGTGTTCGGATGCGCTGCGCCATAGTCGGCTACACGGAGTGTTCCAAGCAGGTGCACGGATGGACTGGAGCGATGAAGGTATTTTTCTGATTGGCAAACCGCTCGGCGAAGCTAATCTCATCGCGGAGGTTCTGACCCTTGAGCACGGTCGCCACTTAGGTCTCGTGCGTGGCGGCCGTTCGCGGCGCATCCTCCCGACGCTACAGCCCGGCAACCTGGTTCGCGTCACATGGCGAGCACGGCTCGCCGAACATCTTGGCGGTTACAATGTGGAACTCATGGAGGCGCACGGCGCGCGCGCCCTCGACGATCCACGTGCGCTATCGGCCATCGGCATGTTGGGAGAACTGGTGAAGCTCTTGCCCGAGCGCGATCCGCATCCCGAACTCTATGCCACGACACTGCATGTGTTGCGCTCGTTCGCAGAGCCTGAGGTGTGGCCGGCGCTGCTGGTCTACTGGGAAATACAGTTGCTTCAGGAACTCGGTTTCGGCCTTGATCTCACATCTTGCGCCGCGACGGGGAGCATAGAGGACCTGGCCTATGTGTCGCCGAAATCAGGCCGGGCGGTTTCCCGTGAGGCCGGCGCGCCCTATGCGGACAAAATGTTGCCGTTGCCACGATTTCTGATCGACAGCGCGGGCCCGCTCGCGCCCTCGGACATCGTCGCAGGATTCGAGCTTACCGGCTTCTTTTTACAACGCGATGCGTTGTCTCCTCATGGGCTTAAGTTTCCCGACGCCCGCGCACGGCTGCTCGATCTCCTGAGCCGTGAGACCCATGCCGCTTGAGGGGAATCACGCGATAGGGTAATCGCGAGACATGGGAAAACGCGCTACGCCCCCTGAGTCGGGGCCCATCGAACCGATCAATCTGAAAGAAGCTTTGGAAGAGCGCTATCTGGCCTATGCGCTCTCGACCATTACGCACAGGGCGCTGCCGGATGTGCGAGACGGACTGAAGCCGGTCCACCGCCGTTTGCTCTACGCTATGCAGCAACTGCGGTTGCAGCCGCAAGGCGAGTTCCGCAAATGTGCGAAGATCGTTGGCGACACGATGGGCAATTTCCATCCCCACGGCAATCAGGCAATTTATGATGCGCTGGCGCGTCTGGCTCAGGACTTTGCCGTGCGCTACCCGCTCATCGATGGGCAAGGGAACTTTGGTAATATCGACGGTGACAACCCGGCCGCCGACCGGTACACCGAGGCGCGGCTGACGGATGTTGCCGCACGTTTATTGGAGGGTATCGACGAAGACACAGTCGATTTCCGGCCCAACTACGACGGCCGCGAAATGGAGCCGGCCGTCCTCCCAGCCAACTTTCCGAATTTGCTTGCCAATGGCGCTTCGGGAATCGCGGTCGGCATGGCGACAAGTATACCGCCCCACAATGTGGGCGAGCTGTGCGATGCAGCCCTCCATCTCATAAAGTTCCCAAAAGCGACAGCCGACAAACTTGTGGGTTTCGTGCCTGGACCGGACCTACCTACCGGCGGCATCATCGTCGAACCACGCGAGCAGATCGTTGAGGCCTACAAGACGGGCCGCGGTTCCTTCCGTTTGCGCGCCCGTTGGGAGAAGGAGGACGCAGGCCGCGGGACCTATCAGATCGTCGTCACCGAGATTCCGTATCAAGTGCCCAAGGCCCGGCTTGTAGCGCGTATCGCCGAATTGCTTCAGGGCAAGAAGCTACCGCTACTGGCTGACGTGCGTGACGAGTCGGCCGAGGATGTAAGGCTTGTGTTGGAGCCGAAAAGTCGCAGCGTAGATCCAACGCTTCTTATGGAATCGCTTTTCAAGGCGACTGAGCTTGAGACGCGCGTCTCGCTGAACATGAATGTGCTTAGCCAGGGCAAGATTCCAAACGTCTTGGGGCTACGCCAAGTCTTGCTTGAGTGGCTTGAGCATCGTCAGCAAGTCCTCGTCCGCCGTTCGAACTTCCGCCTGTCCAAGATCGATCACCGCCTGGAGGTCTTGGATGGCTACTTGATCGTTTATCTTAACCTAGATCGCGTCATCCGAATCGTGCGGGAGGAAGACGAACCAAAACCTATCCTCATCAAGGAGTTCAAGCTCTCCGATGTTCAGGCCGAGGCCATCCTTAATATGCGCCTGCGCGCCTTGCGGAAACTCGAAGAGATGGAGATCCGTCGCGAGCACGAGAACCTGACGAAGGAGCGCAAAGAGCTTAAGGCGCTTCTGAAGTCGGAGGATAAGCAGTGGAAGCGGATAGCCGATGAGATTAAGGACATTAAGAACAGCTTTGGTCCAAAGACGGAACTAGGCAAACGCCGGACGACATTTGAAGAAGAACCGGAGGATGTCGCGGTTGAACTGGCCGAGGCCATGATCGAGAAGGAGCCCATAACGGTCGTCCTATCCGATAAGGGATGGATACGGACGGTCAAGGGTCACGGCGCCGATACGTCGAAGCTGGCGTTTAAGGATGGCGATAGGCTCAGGCAGATCCTCCAAGCCCAGACCACCGATACGTTGTTGCTGTTTGCAACGAACGGCCGCTTCTATTCGCTCGCTGCGGACAAACTCCCTGGCGGGCGCGGTCACGGCGAGCCGTTCCGCCTCATGGTCGACATCGAAGATGCGGGCGACTGCGTCGAACTGGTCGTTCATGAGCCTGGCCGAAGGCTGCTCGTCGCTTCGACGGCGGGGTATGGCTTCGTGGTCGCCGAGGACGATGTCATTGCGATGACCCGAAAGGGCAAGCAGGTACTGAACGTAAAGGGAGACGACGAGGCTGCGGTTTGTGCGCCAGTTGCAGGCGACAGCGTTGCGGTAATTGGTGAGAACAGAAAACTCTTACTGTTTCCGCTCGAAGAGTTACCGGAGATGCCGCGTGGCAAGGGCGTGCGACTACAGCGCTATCGCGACGGCGGCTTAGCAGACGCGAAGACGTTCTCGAAAAAGGAAGGGCTCATCTACATCGATGCGGCAAAGCGCAGCTTCACAGTAGCACCGGCTGACCTCCGGGACTGGTGGGGCGCCCGCGCGGCTGCAGGCAGGTTGCCACCGCGCGGCTTTCCTAAGTCCGGTAAGTTCGGAGAGAAGTTTTAGCGTGGGAAGGTGTCGGTGTTGGTGCCGCGGACCCAGCCCTTCGATGTGAGCCGCTCTTGGGGTTGGAACCGCTCCTTGTAGCGCATCTTCCGCGACCCCTCGATCCAATAGCCGAGGTACACGTAGGGGTATCCGAGTGAGCGCGCGTACTCCACATGCTCAAGGATCATGAAGGTCCCCAGACTTCTCTGCGCCCAATCTGGATTGAAAAAGCTGTAGACCATGGAGACACCGTCGCTGAGCCTGTCGCAGAGCGCGGCGGCAATCAGCGGCGACTCGCCGGTGCCCGAGTCCGGCTTGAGCCGATATTCGGTAATGAAGGTCTCCACGACACTGTCCTCGACCATCAGCGTGAAGTCGAGAACGCTCATTTCGGCCATGCCGCCATCACCATGACGCGCTTCGATATAGTCCCGAAAGAGCGCGTACTGCTCTGAACTCGGCATTGCCGGCTGCCGGGTCACCACGACGTCGTCGTTCGCCCGCGCAATGCGTCTAAGCGACCGCTTCGGCTGAAATTCGTTCACGAGGAGGCGCACAGGCACGCAGGCCGAACAGGAGTCGCAATACGGCATGTAGGCGATGTTTTGGCTGCGCCGGAATCCGCCCCTCAACAAATTGTCGATCAAAAAGCTGGGTTTGTCGCGGGTCAGGTGCGTGAAAAGTTTTCGCTCCATCCGGCCTGCCAGATAGGGGCAAGGCTGGGGTGCGGTAATGTAGAACTCCGGAAAATTGTTCTTGTGTTCTGTCACGGGCACCAGACCGGAAGCGAATCCAAGTCAATCCTCGAATAGCTTAAGCGAGGATCGGCGCTGGGCGCAATCGGCACAATGCGCGCAGCCCAACAGTGTTTGGAGAACTCCGTCAGACTGAGACGGTTTCACGCGCGGCAGGCCGGTTTATCACCAGCACACCGGCGAGAATGTCATGCAGGCAGCGCTTCCGAGAATCGAAGAAGCACCAGAGCAAGATCGGGAAAAACAGCGTCAGAGAGAACCAGAACAAGAGCGCATGGAACGCCGCGATCAGCGGTGTGACCTTGCCGCCGTACCACATCGGCACAGCGAGCCCCATCATGCGCTGGCCGATAGTCGAGGACTTTGGCCCACCGATCGTGAAGGCGTTATAGCTGAGTCCAACGATAGGAAAAATGAGCCCAAAAAGGAGCCAGCCAAGCCCAAGCGTGAGAACGCCGAGAACCGCCACGAACACAAACGCGATGCCCGTGAGCACCGCAATCATGACCGCGTCGACCAGAAATGCGACACAGCGCTTTCGGATGACCGCGTTGAAAAGCTGCGGCTCCGAGACGGGATCGTAAGCGTGCGTTGGCTCTGGGAAAGTCGTGGTGGTCGGGGTCATTGAATTAGGCATTTGGTCTCCGGTCTGCCGCGTACAGAGTTATTACATGGGAATTCTTTCCGCAATACGCAACGTGGGCTCGCAGTGGCGGACTGTTGTTGCCGTCCGGTGGACGTCGGCCTAGGATTTTCAACGCTGAGAATCGCGTCTCCTGTCGGGGCGTTTGGAAGGAATAACGCATGCTTCGAACAGTTTACGTACTGGGAATTGCGATGCTTATCGCAAGCTCTAGTCACGGACTTGCATGCGAAGGCGCTGACGTTCTTTTTGAGGACAGGTTCGAGGACAATGCTGGCGGTTGGTCTCAAAAGAAGGCGGTTGCTATTGGCGATGGTGCGCTGACATTTACGTTGCCTGCGGACGACATGCAGTCGAACCTGAACGTGATGTTCTCTGTGGAAGACGCCGACGTGTGCGCCGAGGCAGTTTGGCCTCATGGCCAGACCCAAGACGAGGCTGCCGAACGAAAGCAACAGATACTTGGCGCGGGTCTGTTGTTTTGGGGTGAGAACAACCGGTCCTACTACCAATTCGGTATTCTCAACAACGGACGGTATTGGATCGCGCGCAAGCACAATGGCGCGTGGGTAGGGACCATCGCGGCGAACATCGACAGCCCCGCCATCAAAACAGCACCGGGTTCCTCGAACACGCTGCGCGTCGACGCCAACGGCAACAGCCTTGTGTTCTATATCAACGGCACGAAGGTGCGAGAGGTGAGGGGCCAGGCACCGGAGGGTGGTTGGCGCTTCGGCGTGTCGGGCGACAATTTCGACAAATCGAGCGAGGCGACTCTTCTGTTCACGAACATGAAGGTGACGGACTAATCGAGACCGCTTCCTCTAGAATTGGTCCTTGAGGCGCCGAGCGACTTCAGGTGCGAAGTAGCTGAATACGCCGTCGGCGCCAGCCCGTTTAAACGCGAGCAGAGTTTCAAGCACAACACGTTCCCGATCCAGCCAACCGTTTTCGGCAGCGGCCACGAGTGCGGCGTATTCTCCGGATGTCTGGTAGGCGAAGGTGGGCAGACCGAAGGCCTCCTTTATGCGAAAGACGATGTCGAGATACGGTAGGCCCGGCTTGACCATGACCATGTCCGCGCCTTCGATCACATCGAAATCGACTTCCCGAATTGCCTCGGCACTATTCGCTGGGTCCATCTGGTAGGTCTTCTTGTCGCCGTGGAGCTGCGCTCCTGATCCTACGGCGTCTCTGAAGGGGCCGTAGAAGGCCGAGGCATACTTGGCGGCGTAGCTCATGATCTGCGTGTCGGCGTGCCCGTTGGCTTCCAGGGCAGAGCGAATGGCGCCGACCCGCCCGTCCATCATGTCGGACGGCGCAAGCACGTCGCAGCCGGCCTCTGCTTGAACCAGTGCCTGGATCACAAGCGCCTCGACGGATCGATCGTTGTTGATCCGGCCATCCTCGTCGAGCAGGCCGTCGTGACCGTGGCTTGTGTAGGGATCGAGTGCCACGTCGCAGATAATGCCGATCTGAGGAACCGCTTGCTTGATGGCGCGGACCGCTCGGCAGACAAGGTTGCCAGGGTTGAACGCTTCGCTGCCCGCTTCGTCTCTCAGCGAGGGATCGGTATAGGGAAACAGCGCGATCGCCGGCAGGCCAATTTCAGCCGCGTCCTCGGCAGCGCGAGCAGCAAGGTCGATGGACAGCCGAGCGACGCCGGGCATTGCATTCACTTCCTCACGGGCCCGGTCCCCGTCAATGACGAAGATTGGCCAAATGAGATCGTCGGCGGTGAGGTGCGTTTCCCGGACAAGCCGTCGGGACCAATCCGCGCGCCGATTCCGCCGAAGGCGGGTAGCGGGAAAGCCTTGACTCAGCTCCTGGGGCTCAGCGGGCGTTCCGCGCTTCACGCGTTCCGTGCGGAGAGAAATTGCCTTTTCGTCGGTTCGTGGCGCCACGCGATACGGATCCCTCGATTTGCTGTCACACACTTGAGGAGGTTCCCAAAGTGCGGGAGCTTATCATCCAATTCATGAGCCTCGCTAGAGCCCTCAGCAGCAGTGGTTCACGATGCCAGTGCGTCTACTGACAAATCCTGACATAGCGCCTCTTGCGCATATCGAAATGGAAATGATCGCGGTGGGCGGCATTCGCTTCTGGACCCAGCACAGTCCAAAAGATCTTGCAGGCATCGCCATGGATCGTTCTCAAGAACGCCTTCGCTTCCTTTCGGCTTATGTTCCCCTCGGGTACAGGTCCCTCGGGCTCCTCCTCCTCAGGCATCAAAATTTCGGCTGGCGCGACGAACATCGGCTTGAAGAAGGGATGTGTCGCCATACTCGAGAACTCTTCGGCTTCTTCAGTGAAGCGCTCATGATCGAGCGTCTCATCGGCGCTGCTTAGTCCTGGCGACTTGTAAACCGCGGCCTTTAGGGATGAGTGAGGCCGCAAGGGATTGGGCCACGGGGCATCGGCGAGCCGCGGGCGCGTTGGCCGGTAGCCGTAGGGCCAGTTCCCGAGGATGGGGATGGTCTGCCCCGATGCGAGAACAAACGCCTTGATATCTAGGGCATTGGCCTTTGCATGCTCGCTCAGCTTGGTATCCGACCTGCCGTACTGGTTTCGGCACATATAGGACGCCGCGTTCTTTATTTTTACGACGCTTGTTCCGAGTGCCTCCGCCGTCGGTTGTACCGAAGTCTCAAACCATTCGTGCAAGGTTGCGGCCACGGTGCAATTGACCGTAGCTGGCGGGGAAACAGCAATTTTGGGGTTCTTACCAATCGACTTCAGCTTGATGGGCGCAGTCGTCCCGCATGGCCCCCGACGGATTGAGTCTAGATGTTCGTACTCCAGGTGAAGCCCGTCCAGGAGTTCCACGCACTGCTCAAGCGCCGCAACGACCTTTGGGTGGGCGGCGGCGTTGGGATCGGAACCTGACCGCACGGGATTGCGAACAGGGTGGAGCGGGAGCGTCTCGACAGCCTCAGGAGTCGATGCTGGGGTGGCGTCGTCCTGAACGACGTCACTGTCTTCCTCCAGCTTGGCGCCTATCGGCGCTTCGGTTTTTTCATCAGCGGGGGCAGGGACATCAGCCGACGCGGCAGGCCTCTCGGCGTTTGCCGCGGGGACTTCTTCTGGTGGACTTAGAGCAACGGCATCTTGAGCAGGGCGCGCGCTAGGGGCGGCAGGTGTGGCGTTCGGCCCCGCTGAGACCTCCGAAGGTGCCTCTTGGGGGGTCGCCGAAACCGCCGAAACTTCAGCAGGAGCAGTCGGAACCGCTGATTTTCTCTCAGGCAGGCTGGGAGGCTCGGGCCTTCGCGGAGCAGCCGTTCGAGGGGGCGTTGGTGCTTCGCGAGTTGTCGCATTCTGGTTTTGAAACGGATTGAACTGCTGAGCATGCGCCGTAGCGAGGAGCGGTGCGACGACCACAAGCTTGGCGGCGAGCAGACCACCGAACCATCTATATAGCCATCCCTCGACACTTCGCGTGCTCATCGCCAGCCCCGTCCGAACGTGCCGCTCAGCACTGGCTTGTGGTTTGCGCTCTGGAATGGTAGCTGCGCCGGACTATTGAACCACGCACCTGTTTTCCCCATTCGCGAGGATCTGCGCGTTTGTCCGAACCGCTTGGCATAACTTTCGAGGAACACGACCGCGCTGGTGTCGTCACCCTCGATCGGCCGGATAGGCTCAACGCGCTCACGCGCGAAATGTTCGAGGCCTTGAGCTCCAACTACCGCCGGTGGGAGCCAGCAGCGCAGATCTACGGCGTCGTAATGGAGTCGACGCACCCTAAGGTCTTCTGCAGCGGCGGGGATCTGAAAGTACTTAACCAATGGAACAAAGACGGAGCTATTGACGAGATACGCGCGTTCTACCGTTCAGCTTATACCCATGTTTGGGTTCTTGAGAAATTCATCCGGCCGAATGTACCGCTGATCAATGGGTTAGCCTTCGGTGGTGGCGTCGCGATTTCACTACTTGGGACCCATTGTATCGCGGGAGAGGGCTACCGGTTCGCCATGCCTCAAGTCGGCATCGGCTTTCTGCCCGACATTGGCGGGACCTATTTCCTTCCCCGCTTATTCGGCTGGGTCGGAACCTATCTGGCCCTAACCGGCGCTGTGATCGGTCCCGCAGATGCGCATCGTTTGCGCCTCGTAAGCCACTACATCCCGTCCGCTTATTTCGGCGTTATCAAAAAAGCACTCGCAGACAACCACCCGATCGATCGCCTTCTTGACGGCCTTCATGAAGACCCAGGAGAAGGCGACCTAGTCCGGCTCACGCCTGCAATCAATCGGGTTTTCTCGGCGCCAACGGTGGAAGAGATCCTCGAACGGCTCGATAGTGAACCCGAGGGACCCTATGAGGCCTGGGCGAAGCAGACAGCCGCCAGCTTGCGAGAAAAGTCGCCAACGTCGCTGAAGATCGCGCTGCGGCAAATGCTGCGCGGAAAGTCGTTGAGCTTGGAAGAGGCCTTGAAGCTGGAGTATCGCCTCGCGTCTCACATTGTCACCATGCCAGATTTCAAAGAAGGCATAGACGCTAGAATTGCGGGTAAAGGCCAACCACCGCGTTGGGCGCCAGAAACCGTTTCCGAGGTTGATGATGCCAGCATTGAAAGATTGTTCGATACCCCCCTAGCCAACGAACTCGAACTGAGCCAACAGAAGCAGATTCAGTAAGAGTCGTTGGAATCAAAGAGGAAAAAGGCAAACATCAACACGAATTAAGCTTAGAATTTTATCGACTCTTAAGCGTTTCGATTAAGCGCCTCTTAGTCGGGGCGGTCTTATAGTCATCGCCAAGTTGGCTAAAACAACAACTAAATGGGGTTGGCGATGAATGTTTCTTTGGAAATGGAGGCGAATGAAAGCGCTCCTGAGAAAAAAGATCTTAAGACGTCTTACATTGGCTCACTAAAATTGATTGAGCAACTTCACCGGTTGCTTCTCGATGTGGTCAAGGATGAATTTGAGCGTCTTGGACGGACCGATGTAAATAGTATTCAGGCATTACTATTGTACAATATTGGCGACAACGAAGTCACTGCCGGAGAATTGACTGGGCGCGGTTACTACCTTGGTTCGAATGTTTCTTACAATCTGAAAAAGCTTGTTCAAGCTGGTTTCGTGAACCATCAGCGTTCGACAACCGATCGGCGTTCCGTTCGAGTAAGCCTGACGGACAAGGGCCGTGAAATATCTAATGTGGTCAATAGGTTGTTTGAGCGCCAATTGGGATCGCTTGAACAGGTAGGGGGCGTCGCTCAGAATGATCTCGAGGCCCTCAACAAGTCGATGGACCGCCTGCAGCGTTTTTGGTCTGACCAGATCCGCTACCAGCTCTAGCCAGCAGCGCGTCGCAAGCGTTGGGGTCAATGGGAGGGCCATCGTACCCTGGAGTCCCGGCGTTGTCCGCGCCCGAGCGCAAATTCGTCCAAATCTTCTTTTAATACTAAGTCCAGATATGGAAGCCGCGCCGTCCTGCGCGGCATGAGGGAACAGGTCTCAATCCGTAGGACGATAGATTGGGTCGGCAGAACCACCGGCGATTACCATAGAGTAGTTAGGGATTGTTAAGGTTATGCCGGGATTCAATGGCGTCGGAAACGGCTAGAGCTCCGGCAGCATTCCGCCTATACTCGCGTGGAATTTGCCGCAGGTGACGGGAGCGGCGTATGCCCAATTTGGCTGCTGTTGTGAGGTACGGGTCACGGCTGACGATCGGCGGGCTCGCGGTAGCGTTGCTGTGCTCAAGCGTGCAGCCGCTGAGCGCTGGCCCGTTCAACATGTTCAAATCGCGCAGCAGCCAAGGTCAACCGGCGACGCAAGGCAGCGCCGGTGGCAATGGAGGTCTTTTCGGCGGTCTATTCAACGGCGGCTCGCGGAATACTCAGCCTCAAGGGGAGGTGACCCGCTCTGAGTTGCCCACTGGCGACCCAGAAGTCGCGATGATCCTCAACCCCGGATTGGGCACGCCGACGCTCGAGAAGGGGAATGTCGCTGCCACCAGATCAGCTATTCAGCAGTATCAGGCCATCGTCGCCCAGGGGGGCTGGCCGATGGTCCAGCCTGTCGCCATGAAACCGGGACGGCGTGGCACGAATATCCAGACGCTTCAGCGCCGCCTTCAAATCAGCGGCGACTTGTTGGCGGGCTACGAGCCGGGTCGTTATGACAGAGCGACCGTCACGGCAGTGAAGCGGTTCCAATATCGCCATGGCCTCCCGGCAACCGGTGTCGTGGACTCGAAGGCGACAGTTGCAGCCCTGAACGTGCCGGCCGGCACGCGTCTGGCACAGCTGCAAGCAAGCCTGAAGCGGCTGCAGCGCAGGGCTGGCAAAACAAGGAACCGCTACATCCAGGTCAATGTCCCCGCAGCGCAGGTGGAAGCCGTCCGGGGTGGACGAGTCGAGCTGCGGAACACGGCGGTGGTCGGCAAGGTTCAGCACCAAACCCCAACGCTGTCGAGCACGGTCTCGCAGGTTAAGTTCAATCCCTACTGGAACGTGCCCAGAAGCATTGTCAAAGCGGACCTAATTCCGAAGGGGCAACAGTTCTCAAGCCGCGGGCAGGACATGCTTGCCGCATACCGTATGGAGGCCATTGACGGGCAGGGCAGGATCGTAGATCCCCGGTCTATCGATTGGTATGGCAGGGAGGTTCAGGGCTATCGTTTCCGCCAGAAGCCGTGGGAGGAGAACTCACTTGGCTACATCAAGATCGACTTTCCGAACAACCATGCGGTCTATATCCACGACACACCGTTAAAAAGCCTCTTCGGCAAGGCCGTTCGCTTTGAGAGCCATGGATGCGTTCGAACGCACAACGTCGATCGCTTGGCAGCTTGGATTCTTGACAACAATCCGTCTTGGAACCTCTCACGTATCCAGTCTCTGAGGCATACAGGTGTTCAGGAAAACGTGCCGGCCACGCAACAGATTGGGGTTTACTTCACGTATATCAGCGCGTGGGGTACGCCGGACGGCATGGTCCATTTCCGCCCGGACATCTACAACCTCGATACCCGCGGAACATACGCGTCCAACTACTAAAGCGAATATGCATCGGCACCAGAGCCGCTGTTCCAACTTAAGAGCGGGGCGGCATGGGCGCTGTGTTTCACTCGTCAACGAGCTCGAATAAGATAGTTTGCAGTTGTTCGTAGATTAGGCTGAGTGAAATATCTCTACTCTTGGGGCGTTGCTAGCGTCACCGCGCGACATGTGGTAGAGCGAGCGAAATCAGCCTGATCCCGCGGATCTGAGACCCCGCTCAGCGGTGGGAGCTTTCGGGCCCAAAACAAGTTTAAGCTCAAGGAGCAGTTGGAGATGTTGCAGAAAACCGCCAAAGATTTCTTTAATGAGCATTTGAAGGATAGCGACCCCGACGTCTGGGCCGCAATCGAGCGCGAAGGCCAGCGGCAGCAAGACGAGATCGAGCTGATCGCGTCTGAGAACATTGTTTCGCAGGCTGTGATCGACGCCGTCGGAACGCTCCTCACGAACAAATATGCCGAAGGCTATCCCGGGCGTCGCTATTACGGCGGCTGTCAGTACGTGGACGAGGTGGAAAATATCGCCATCGACCGCGCTAAGCAGCTGTTCAATTGCGAGTTTGCGAACGTGCAGCCGCATTCTGGCTCACAGGCCAACCAGTCCGTCATGCTGGCTCTAATCAAGCCGGGCGATACCATCTTGGGCATGAGCCTGGCCGCGGGCGGTCACCTGACCCATGGCGCGCCGCCAAATCAATCTGGCAAGTGGTTCAACGCCGTCCAATATGGCGTGACCGAGGACACCAACCTAATCGACTATGACGAAGTCGAGCGCCTGGCCAATGAGCACAAGCCGAAGATGATCATCGCAGGCGGATCGGCCTATCCGCGTCATATCGACTTTAAGCGTTTCCGCGAGATTGCCGATGGCGTTGGCGCCTACCTCCACGTTGATATGGCTCATTTTGCCGGGCTCGTGGCGGCAGGTCTGCATCCCAGCCCGTTGCCCTATGCCGACATCTGCACGACGACGACGCATAAGACATTGCGCGGACCGCGCTCTGGCTTGGTGGTGTCGAACAACACAGATATCGGCAAGAAAATTAATTCTGCCGTGTTTCCAGGCCTGCAAGGCGGTCCTCTGATGCACGTGATTGCGGGCAAGGCCGTTGCCTTCGGCGAGGCTTTGCAGCCCTCGTTCAAGGACTACATCAAGCGGGTCGTAGACAACTGTAGAGCGCTGGGTCAGACGCTTGTCGATGGCGGGCTGGCACTGGTATCCGGTGGCACGGATACGCACTTGATTTTGGTCGACTTGCGGCCGAAAGGGCTCACCGGCAAAGCCGCTGAGGAAGCGCTCGGTCGTGCATTCATTACGTGCAACAAGAACGGCGTCCCGTTTGATCCTGAGAAACCCATGGTGACCTCGGGCATCCGTCTTGGTTCGCCGGCCGGCACCACGCGCGGCTTCGACGTCGGCGAGTTCCAGCAGGTCGGCAGCATGATTCTCGAAGTGCTCGACGGCTTGGTGACCAATGGCGAAGAAAAGAACGGTGCCGTCGAGGAGAAGGTGAAGCAGCAGGCCATTGAGCTTTGCGGGCGTTTTCCGATCTATAAGGTTTAAGCGCCAGACGGCTTGGTGTTGACGAACAGGAGGGCGGTCGCCCATGCGGTGCCCTTATTGCGGCAGCACCAATACGCAAGTGAAGGACTCGCGTCCTAGCGAGGACCACACGACAATTCGGCGCCGCCGCGTCTGCTCAGACTGCGGCGGCCGCTTTACAACATTCGAGCGCGTCCAGCTTCGCGAATTGACCGTGATTAAGCGGAGCGGGCGCAGAATTCCATTCGACCGGGACAAGCTAATGCGCTCGGTCCAGATTGCATTGCGCAAGCGGCCTGTCGACCCAGAGCGAACCGAACGCATGGTTAGTGGCATTGTCCGCCGGCTCGAGAACATGGGTGAAAGCGACATCAATTCTGAAACCATCGGTCACCTGGTTATGGAAGCCCTTAAAGGACTAGACGACGTCGCCTACGTTCGTTTCGCTTCGGTTTATAAGAACTTCCGCGAGGCGAAAGATTTTGAGGCCCTTCTTGGAGAACTTGCCGGAGCCGACGACGAAGACGGTAAGTTGGATAAGCGCGACTCGAATGCGCTCGACGACTGAGTAAGGCGCGCCTCTATGGACACGCGCGATGCAAATTTCATGTCTCATGCCGCCCGGATCGCCAGACGCGGCCTTGGCCTAGCTTGGCCAAACCCTGCTGTCGGCGCCGTGGTCGTGGCGCCGTCTGGCGAAATCGTCGGACGTGGCTGGACAGCGCCTGGCGGACGGCCGCATGCCGAAGCGATCGCGCTGGAGCGGGCAGGGGACCGCGCGGCAGGTAGCACGCTCTACGTGACATTAGAGCCATGTGCTCACGAAAGTGGGAGGGGCGCGCCCTGTTCTGGTGCGATCATCGCTGCACAGGTTCAGAGGGTTGTTGTTGGTATCCGCGACCCGGATCCCCGAACAGCCGGGAATGGCATCAAGCAGCTCAGGAATGCGGGAATCGAAGTCCTGGAGGGTGTTGGGACCAACGAGATGACGAGCCTGACGCTGGGGCACATTCTGCGAGTTACGGAAGGCCGCCCTGCCGTGACGCTCAAGTTGGCGCTCGGCTCCGATGGACGCGTTCCGCGAGGTAACGGCAAGCCAGTTTGGGTCACCGGCCTAGAAGCTCGCGCGCATGGTCATCTGCTTCGTGCAACGAACGATGCAATATTGGTCGGGCGCGGGACAGTGACGGCAGACAACCCCTCTTTGACATGTCGGCTGCCTGGCCTGTTATCGCGATCCCCCGTCCGTGTAGTGATGGACCGACATTTGAGCACGCCGTCTAGCGCGTCCTTGTTCGAGTCTGGGGAGGCCCCAGTTTGGTTGCTCTGCGCGGCAGAACGGCCCCAAGCAAATGCGGAGTTACTGCGCTCGAAAGCGGCGGAGATCCTCTCGGTTCCGCTCAACGACCAGGGTATGATCAGTCCTGAAGGTGCTTTGGAGACTCTGGCTAGTCGCGGCATCACGCGGGTGTTGATCGAAGGCGGGCCGTCGATTGCCGAAGCGTTTGTTGATGCCGATCTTGTCGATGAGGCGATTGTATATCAGGGTGCCGCTCTCGCTGGAGAGGATGGCTTGACGCCTTTCGGAGGCAGAGGGCTTGATCGATTTGCCGACAGTGGCCAATTCACACTTACGGCCACACGCAACTTCGGTCCGGACCGAATGATGCGTTGGCGCAGGATCAAAGCATGTTCACCGGCATTGTCAGCGGCCTAGGCACGCTTGTTGCGCGCGAAGGCGGTAAATTCAGTATCCATGTTCCCTACAAGCGAAAGACCCTCGACCTCGGGAGTTCAATTGCTTTTGATGGTTGCTGCCTGACGCTCACGGAGATCAAAAAGGCGAAAAGTGGTGGATCCGTCGTCAAGATAGACGCGTCGAACGAGACGTTAAGCCACACGACAATGGGATCGTGGGAGCCGGGCCGTGGGATCAACGTTGAGCGCGCGCTGGCTCTAGGGGAAGAGCTTGGCGGCCATATCGTCACGGGACATGTCGATGGCGTTGCCAAGGTCGTTTCACGGTTCCCGGACGGCGAAAGTGTGCGGTTCCTTCTGGAAGTCCCCGTAGAATTCGCCAAGTTCATCGCTTCGAAAGGGTCGATTGCCCTCAATGGGGTTTCGTTGACGGTCAACGAAGTGGAAGGGCCACGCTTCGACGTGAACATCATCCCTTACACTCTGAGCCATACAAGTTGGGGCCAACGGCAGCCAGGTGATTTGGTAAACCTTGAAGTCGATTTACTCGCGCGATATGCGGCCAGATTGTCGGAAGTGGAAGGAGTGCATTCGTGACGGCTTTGACTGCGGCAGAAATCACGGAGCTCAAGCGTCTTCTGTCGCCCATTGAAGAAGTGATCGAGGACGCGCGCAACGGCAAGATGTTCATTCTTGTTGATGCCGAGGATCGAGAGAACGAGGGCGATCTCGTCATTCCGGCGCAAATGGGCACGCCGGACGCGATCAACTTCATGGCTAAGCATGGCCGCGGTCTCATTTGTCTGTCCATCACAGCCGAGCGGGCAAAGCAATTACGACTTGAGCTGATGTCGCAGTCCAATCGCTCTAGGCATTCGACGGCCTTCACGGTGTCCATCGAGGCCCGCGAAGGCGTTACGACGGGTATTTCTGCCCATGATCGTGCCCACACGATTTCGGTTGCAATTGATCCGACTAAGGATCATCGAGATATCGTGACGCCCGGCCACGTTTTCCCGCTTTTGGCCAAGGAGGGCGGTGTGCTTGTGCGAGCCGGGCATACTGAAGCAGCAGTTGATATTTCGCGGCTTGCAGGCTTGAACCCTGCTGGTGTGATTTGCGAGATCATGAACGACGATGGCACGATGGCGCGCCTGCCAGACCTTGTGACTTTCGCCGAGCGGCACGACCTAAAGATCGCAACGATTGCGGACCTTATTGCTTATCGTCTTCGCTACGATCATCTCGTAAAGGCGGTCGCTGACACCACCATAGAGGGTGCACATGGCGAGCCTTTCCAGGCGAAGGTCTATGCCACGACAGTCGATCCGATTGAACATGTGGCCCTGGTTAAAGGCGATATCGCTTCGGGCGGGGCCGTTCTTGTTCGTGTGCACGCCGTCAATACGATTCAAGACATGCTCGCGCCCGGCTGCGAAAACTGCATCCGCAAGGCGCTGAACATTATTGAGCGAGAAGGCCGGGGCGTGGTCGTCTTGATCCGTGAATCTCGCCCAGACGCCATCTCGGCTAGACTAAATAAGAGCGCTGCGGGAGGTGCTCAGGCTCGTTTGATGGACTACGGAATTGGCGCACAGATCCTTTTGGACCTTGGCGTTCGCGAGATGGTTCTGCTATCGAATTCGCCGGCGCGGAAGATCGTTGGCCTTGAGGGGTACGGATTGACGGTCGTTGGTCATCGCGGCCTGGAGTAGTCATCATGAGCCGTAAGGGCCCCACTTCAATTTTGATCATCTCCGCGCGGTTCTATGAAGAGATCGCAGATGAGCTCGCGCGTGGCGCCACCGAAGAACTTCGGGGGAACGATGTCGAGTATGAGGAAATTTCCGTACCAGGATCGCTCGAGATCCCCCTGGCGCTAAGCCTCGCACTCGCGAACGGTTTCGTTGGGCGGGCTGGTAGGCACCGCGCCTGCATTGCGCTCGGCTGTGTTATTCGCGGGCAGACCAGTCATTTCGATATCGTCGCGCGGGAATCCGCGGCTGGATTGAACCAACTCGCGTTGCAACACGGTATTCCCATCGGATCGGGGATCATTACCTGTGAGAGTATGGAACAGGCATGGGAACGGGCGAGCGTGGACGGCCGGAACAAGGGCGGCGATGCCGCGCGTGCGTGTCTGACCTTGATGCGGCTCGAGGAGCAGTTCTCATCGGCGAGCCGGCGTTAGCAGCATGGCACAAGGCACCAAAACCACGGATCGCGCCAGCTCCAGGAGCGCTGCGCGTCTTGCAGCTGTTCAGGCTCTCTACCAAATGGACATGACTGGGATCGACCTGAATGAGGTCGTCTCAGAGTTCCAAATGCATCGGCTCGGTCAGGCGATCGAAGGACAGCTGTATCATGCGGCCGAGGGCGAGTTTTTCCACGATCTTGTTGACGGCGTGGTCAGGGAACAGCGCCGCCTCGACCCGATGCTGGATCAGCAGTTGGCAGAAGGGTGGCGCCTGAATCGCGTTGACTCGATCTTGCGGGCGCTTCTGCGGTCTGCGGCGTTCGAGCTTTGCGTGCGTGACGACGTCCCGGCCAGGGTCGTAATCAACGAGTATGTTGATATAGCCCACGCATTCTTCAGTGGCGAGGAACCCAAAGTCGTCAATGGTGTGTTGGACCGTTTAGCCAGGAAAGTACGGTCGGAGGAATTGACACGCCGCGCGGTAGGTGAGGACTAAACTCAAGGCAGATCAGAGAGGTGTGGCGCAATGGCAATGGCGGAGGAATTTGACATAATTGCCCGCATTTTTGCGCCTCTCGCGAAGGACTCCGGCGCGCTGGGCTTGAAAGACGACGCGGCGGTCCTGACTATCACAGACGATCACCAGCTCGTCGTGACCTGCGATACGTTGGTCAGCGGCGTCCACTTCCTCAAAGATGATCCACCGGCGTCGATCGGGTACAAGGCGCTGGCCGTCAACATGTCGGACCTTACAGCCAAAGGCGCCCATGGCTATGTCTATACCCTCTCGCTCGCGCTCCCACCCAACACTGAAATGGATTGGCTGGAGGCTTTTGCAGGCGGATTGTCGGAGGCTCAGGACCTTACTGGGATCTCTCTAATCGGGGGGGATACGACGGCGACGTCCGGGCCTTTCGTTATCACCATTACCGCACTTGGACTTGTACAACACGAGGCGGCTATTACGCGGCTTGGCGCCAAGCCCGGCGACCGCCTCTATGTTGGAGGGCCGATCGGCGATTCCTACCTTGGGCTGAAGCTCCTGGAGGACCCATCACTGGCGAACACTTGGGCTCTTTCGTCGGAAGACGTCGCCTACCTTACTGACTACTACCGGCGTCCGCCGATAGCGACGGGCGCGGCGCTGCTCATCCGCAATTTCGCGAAGGCTTCGATCGATGTTTCGGATGGCCTCGTCGCAGACGTCGAGAAGCTTTGCAGTGTTTCGCACGTGGGAGCCGATATTGATACAGCGAGCATTCCCTTCTCCTCCGCGGCGCGAAAGGCACTTAGTGCCGCGCCAAGTTTACTGGAATATCTGGTGGCCGGCGGTGATGACTACGTGCCGCTGATCGCCGTATCGGAAACGTCTGCGGACCTCTTCGAATCGGAAGTCGCGGAGCATGCGGTGGTCTTTTACCAGCTGGCCACGATCACGGGC
>NZ_JBZMXT010000017.1:0-37952 GCF_058506495.1 Methyloceanibacter sp.
AAGCCCCGGCGCGGGGGCACCGGGGCTTCGGAGAGCACAACGCCAAGGCTTCATCGGGGGGGGCAGAGGCGAAGCCTTAACGAGTTATTTACGTTACGGGGAAGCCAGACATTTGGATCACTGAGTAGCCTAACGACCGCCACTATGGTCTCGCTAACACTCAGTACGCACCCTGCGAATACGTCAGTTCGTAACTGTGCGAGTAGACCTCAAATATCAGACCGAAGGGGTCCTCGACGTAGCACATCCGGTAGGGTTTCTCCCCCGGATAGTATTCACGGATCGGCATACGCTGCTTCCCCCCATGCTCCGTGATCTTCTTCACAAGGCCCTCAATGTCCGGGTCCTGTACGCAGAAGTGAAAGGTGCCAGTTCTCCAGTACTCGAAGTTCTCAGGGCGCTCGTTGTTTGGGAACTCGAAAATCTCAATACCGATCCTGTCGCCCGTTGACATATGGGCGATCCGGAATGAACCCCAGCCGCTTCCAAATACCTCGATGCACATCCTGCCGATTGCTGTATTGCTCTCTTCCCGTATCTCGGTTGGCGGCATTATTTGATACCAGCCCATGACGGTCGCGTAGAACTCAACGGCCTTCTCAACGTCCGGAACGGAAATCCCGATGTGCGAAAAGGTCCGAGGATAGGTTGCCATAGTCATTCCCTCTGAGTGCTTTTGCCCGCGCAAGGCCAGCATGGCAGGACGATGCTCATCGCGCTAGGACGTTCATGGGTGTTGAGGGTTGTTGAGGGGCTACATGCTCAACAGCACAGTTGTAACCAAAGCCACAGTGCCCACCCAAGCCACTACTACGGTGATGCTAAGGGCAATAGTCGCGAATGTGTTCACGTCACCACCTCTTCGAAAATCAGCGCCCTCTTTCAGAGGGTGGGCGCGGAACGCCCTGTCATTCCGCACCCGCTTGCCGAGAAGAGTTTTCATGTAGCCAGTTCAGGGTCTGACCGTGCGCATTGTTTGCGCGGCCGATTGAACCCGTCTTGAACCGGCTGTTCAGGTAACGTTCAGAGAAGTCGAAAAGCGAAAGGGCCCTGCCTATGAAGGCTTCAGGCGCTTGACGGCAGCTTCCATTTAAGCGCATCGGAAGTCGCCTGGATCGCAGGCTCAAGGATCGCTTCGTCATCGTTGGCTGGTGAGTTCAGGCGCCGTGAGATTGGCCACATCTTCGTCAGGGCTGGTCCGCTGTAACCAGCCAAGCTCGCGCCACATCGATCAGGCACTGTGCTGGTCATGGCACTCAAATCAAATCACCTAAAGACTGACCAACACATCGCTAACGTCTGCGCTCCAGGTCGTGGAGCCTTCAGTTGTCGTTACCTCAGTGGCGAAGGTGGCGGCTGAAAGTGTGCCACGATCGCGGGCTCCAAACTCCAACGCTATATCGATGAGCGAGCCGAAGCTGACCTGATGAATGCCTTGGCGATCAACTGCAAAGGCAGAACTTTGAATGGCACGTCCGCACATAATGAGACGATAGGGCACTGTGGCCCGGCGGGAAAACGAAGAACGGCAGCCCCAAGGATCTGACTACATTGCCGACGTGCCAAATGTTCGCATAGCGTTCACACGAAATGGCCTGCCACCGTCCTGATCCAGGAGAACTCACCTACGGTGCTGTTTTTATTGAGTTAAATGGTGGGCGGCACTGGGATCGAACCAGTGACCCCTACGATGTCAACGTAGTGCTCTACCGCTGAGCTAGCCGCCCTCGATGCGAGGCAAGCCACCTTCGACAAGCCGCCTTCTATATGAGGGGCCACGCCAGATGGCAAGCCACGGATTGTGGACGGTTTGGCCTAGGCCGCCAGCATCCGCTCGACCTCGTCGACCAAATCGCGCAGATGGAACGGCTTGGACAGGATCTTGGCGTCCTTAGGCGCGTTATTGTCTGGATTGAGCGCCACGGCCGCAAACCCGGTGATGAACATGATCTTCAAGTCTGGATCGAGTTCGGCGGCTTTGCGCGCAAGCTCAATCCCGTCCATCTCGGGCATCACGATATCGGTCAGAAGCAGCATAAAGGGCTCTTCCTGCAGCCGATCATATGCCTCCATTCCATTGCCAAACGATACGACGTCGTAGCCAGCTTTCTCTAGTGCTTTGACCAGGAAGCGGCGCATATCGTCATCGTCTTCGGCCAGAAGAATACGCTGCACGCTGCGCACGCGCGGATCGTTCGCTTCCATAATCCTCGTCCCCTTCAACAAGTACCCTGTTACGCCTACACGAGGATGGTAAACGACCGCTTGCCTTATTGTTTAACTTTTGCAGCGTGTCTCACCCGTCAGGCCTGTCAATCATTGCCGCTATTGAGGCTCGGCACAAGCCGTAACGCGCCTAGACAGGCCCGCCACTCATTGGCAGAGTTAACGCCGGAGCGCCGCTGAACAGTCGGCCTCTCTCATGGGCGCGTAAGGACTAAGGTTTGGCGTATGAGCCGAAAAGAGGCCGAAACAATTGAACGGGAGCTGTCACCGCCATTTACCGTGATGCGGCCGCAAAAGCTGGCGGTTCCCGTCGTTTTCAACTCCCCACACTCGGGCCGGATCTATCCCACCACGTTTCTTGCGGCTTCCAAGCTCGACCCATTGACCTTAAGGCGGTCGGAAGATGCCTATGTGGATGAGCTTTTCAGCTTTGCCGCATCGCTTGGGGCCCCGCTCCTACACGCTCACTTTCCGCGCGCCTACTTGGATGTAAATCGTGAGCCCTACGAACTCGACCCAGTCCTGTTTCGTGATGGGTTGCCTCACTATGCCAATACGCAATCCGTTCGGGTGGTCGGCGGCCTCGGCACGATCGCACGGATTGTCTCAGAATCCCAAGATATCTACCGAGAACCGCTCACGGTCGAAACGGCACTGGAACGGATCAACCGACTTTATGTGCCTTACCACGAGACCTTAGGAGCGCTCCTAGTGGAGGCAAAGAGAGCGTTCGGCTTTGCAATCTTGATAGATTGCCACTCTATGCCCTCGACCCCAAGAACCGAGAAGCGTTCGTTCCGGACCGACTTTGTGCTGGGCGATCGCTTTGGGACTTCCTGCAGCAGTGAACTAACGTCTTTGGCAGTCAAGGCTCTGGAAACGAGCGGTTTTGACGTGACGCTCAACAAGCCTTACGCGGGTGGCTATATCACGGAGCACTACGGTCGCCCCCATAAGGCCCAGCACGTTCTGCAGATCGAGATCAACCGCGCGCTCTATATGGATGAGAAAACATTTGAGCGCACAGAGCACTTTGACCACCTGCGAGAAAGTTTGGAGGCGGTCATACGCGGCATGATACCGAGCATTCCCGACCTGTCCGTTCCCCGCGCAGCGGCTGAGTAGAGGCAACACACAAAAAAAGGGGCCGTCCGATTGAACGAACGGCCCAAGTCTAGGGAGGAAACGCCCAAGGAGGGCAGCGATACGGCCTGGAGAGCCATACCGCATTGCAACATTATGTCATTGCGACGCACAAAAATCAAGGTCTGCACGCAGTTTGTCGACAAAATTGGAACACTGATGCAGCAAAGCCACGCTTCATAGGGTCGAGCGCAGCGGCCAGGGGCGCCCCCTATTCCGAAATTTCGCCCTTTCGGCCTGGAGGCCTTGACTTTCAAGCGCATTCACCGCCAAGCGTTAGGTTGTGACTAAGAGCAATCGCACCGATTTTCAGGGTTATTTGGCAACGGCGCACACTCTCGCTGACCGAGCGTCTGCGGTCATATTGCCGCATTTTCGTTCGGATCTGAGCGTCGACCACAAAGGCGGCACTGACTTCGACCCTGTCACAGCGGCAGACCGGGATGCGGAAACGGCCATCCGGGAGCTAATATCGGCGACCTACCCGGAACACGGCATTGTGGGGGAAGAGTTCGGTGACACCCGGCCCGCTGCCGAGTTTTGCTGGGTCATCGATCCCATTGATGGAACGCGCGGCTTTATTATGGGCCAGCCTCTCTGGGGAACGCTCATTGGCCTGACGGCCGGGGACGGGCCCGTGCTTGGAATAATGAACCAGCCCTATATCGGCGAGCGGTTCTGGAGCGGTGAAAGCGAGGCCTTCTTTACGCGGGGCAGCGAAACGCGGCGTATCCAGGTTCGACGTTGCCCGGTGCTCGACAGTGCAGTCCTCGCAAGCACGGCGCCGGAGCTATTTGACGATCAAGAGTTCTCTCGCTTCGAGGCTTTGTCGCGCGCGGTGCGCCTGAGGCGCTATGGCGGCGACTGCTACAATTACTGCCTCCTCGCGATGGGACAGATTGACCTTGTGGTCGAGTCCGGACTCAAATCATTCGACATCCTGCCACTCGTGCCGATCGTCGAGCGCGCAGGAGGCATCGTGACAACATGGGACGGCGGGGACCCTAGTACGGGCGGACGCATCGTGGCGGCTGGAGATCCGCAAGTGCACGCGGCAGCGTTGTCGGTACTCACCGCATAGGCCTAGTAGTCGCCAAAACAACTTGGCGCGTTAAGCTGTCTTGCGAACAGCTACGCCCGGCGCAAAGGCATCGAAGGCGGCCCAGAACTGCTCTCGGATGGAGTCCCGCTCTTGAAGGATCTCGTGTTGCGCGCCCCGTAGCACAATCTGTGTGCCCGCCCGTAGCCGCGACGATAGAGTTTCAATCGCCTTGTTCGAGACTATGCGGTCGTCGCCAGCGACAACCAACAAGGAAGGGACGCGAATTTTGGGCGCGTATTTTGCGCCCCGCAGACGCGACATGGCGTCAAACGCCGCATCCAACCAGCCGATCGTCGGCGGTCCCACTGCGAGGCCCGGTGCGGCGTCCAGGACCTCAACATTTCTGTGAAATCTCTCCCGATCCGACGTCAGAGGATTACCCTCGAAGACATCGCTGGGCCAGATCAATGGCTCGCCGGGGACGGCTTGCTTGCTAAGCCCGAGCCAGGAGAGACCTGTGGCAAGCCCCGCGCAGAAATCCTGCGGCACCGGCAGCTCCGCTAATTCGACCATTGGCGCGGTCGTAATCAAGCGGTGGAACCAGCAGCCGCGCTTGGTCGCGGCGTTGAAGAGGATCGGCGCGGACATGGAGTGCGCGAGCGCGTAATAAGGCATCGGACAATCGGGAAGGACGACTTCCTTCATGAAATGCCGAATGTCCTCCTCGTAATCGTCGAAGCTGCGGATATGTCCACGCGAGGCCCCGCGCACCAGGCGCGTCGATCCGCCCTGACCGCGCCAGTCGATAATGGCGACGGCAAAGCCCCGGCGTCTGAGCTCGCCAACGGTCTCGAAGTATTTTTCAATGTACTCGTTGCGGCCCGGAAAAATGCATACAGTGCCGCCGCGCTGCTGCAAGGCGGACTGCCAGCTCGCACAGCGGACTTTGACCCCCTTGCGCACATCGAGAAAGCCCGCGTTTGCGCCGAAAGGCACCGGATTCTTGGATGTCGAAACGAGAGTCATCGCAATTCAGTAAGTCCTGTAGTCCGGCGAAGCATAAGGATCAGTTCGCCCTCTTCTTCTTACAGCCGGTTTGCCTCCGCCGACAACTGACCATAGCGCTTTGCAGCCGACACCAGCGGCTCCCAGGCCCAGCCGAAATCTAAATTTCATCATAGAATTCAGCGCCCTAAACATCTTGAAGCGCCCTAGAGGCAACCCTATATCCGCAATGCGCAAAGGCCCTTCGGATTTGCGTCTCAAAGCTCGGCTCAGAACCAAGAGCGAGCTTCCAACCATATCGCTTCATAAGGAGGATGTGACATGAGGCATTACGATTTGACCCCACTTTACCGCTCTACTGTCGGTTTCGACCGGCTGGGTTCGCTGCTCGATACGCTCAACGCGTATGAGGGCGATGCTCCAGCTTACCCGCCCTACAACATCGAGCGGGTGAGCGAGAACGACTATCGCATCAGCATGGCTGTGGCCGGCTTTAGCGATGCCGACCTCGATATCGAGGTGAAGGAGCATACGTTGTCCATTCGCGGCGACAAGCAGGCCGAGCAGGAGAATTCGACCTACCTACATCGCGGCATCGCCGCCCGCAGCTTCGAGCGCCGCTTTCAGCTCGCTGATCATGTCGTCGTGAAAGGCGCGAGTTTGGAGAACGGTCTTCTGCATGTGGACCTTGTTCGAGAGATCCCCGAGGCCATGAAGCCGCGGACCATCGAGATCACGACCAAGTCTGACGCCCCGACAACGATCGATAGCCAGGCAGCGTAAGCACGTTTACTGCCGACAAAACGTCGGCTGAAAGCAACAAGGGCGCTTCATGTCAATGGAGCGCCCTTTCGTTTGCAAATGCAGTTTCACCTCAACGGGGCCGGCCTTGTGATAGTGGCCCATTAGCAGCGGCATGAGTTGCGCTCAATGGGCACCTACCAGCGCGCCACTCCGCATGAGGCCCGCGAGATTTGCTGACAGATCGAATTCAGGCGTCTGCTCTAAGGCTGCAGCTGCGGCCGCGGGCATTGTCGCGCCCGCCATCAACGCCTCGATGAAAGCAGCGCCGCCGGGCGGCAGACGGCGAACGGCGACTTCGAGGGCGGGTCGCAGCACCAGCGCATCCTCACCATCGGCCGGCAATTGACCTGGTTCGTCATCGTCGTCGCGCATCGTGTGTTCCCAGATCGTGATCACCGGATAGGGCGACCGAACCAGGCTCGCGGAAGGATGGAACGAGAGCACAAGCTCCTCGACGCGTGGACCGAGCGCCACAAACGCCTCCTGAGTTAATGGCTCAGCGTCGGCAGCGTGGTACGCCCGGTGCCAAGCCATTTCGAGGCGGGCCACAGCGGCAAGGTAAGGGACCGACGACGCCGGCGGGAAGGCATCGACAAAGTCTGCAAAGTCGCCGCCATATTGAAGAAGAACAGCTGAACGAGGCAGCGTTTGCTCGACATACTCCCGCGCCATCGCCCGGAAGAACTCTTCTCCCACGAGTTTCACAGTCGCCGGAAGACGTCCAGCAAGCAGGTTGATGAGGCTGACGTAGACGTTGTTCCGATAGACCGCGAAGCGCCGATCTGCGCTGCGGCCGTCTCGACCGGCTAGTGCGGTTGGAACAGCGGCTCGCGCATCGAGCAAAGCTTGTGCGAAAGCTTCTTCACGCTGGAGTCCGTCGGCGCTCATGTCGCGACCGCGAATTCCGGCGCCGTGGATTTGGCCGTGAGCGCGATAAGGCGATCGGCGCGCTTGGCCTCTGCAAACAGCACGGACCAAGACGGTACGTCGTTGTCCCATTCAATGAGGGTCGGCAAGGCTCCCGTGTGTGCCAGCGTGCCCTCGTAGAGTGTCCAGACGGGATCGGCCACCTCACGCCCGTGATCGTCGATAAGCAAAAGTGAACCGTCTTCGTCAGCATCCTCTGCATGACCACCAAGATGGACCTCTCCGACATGCTCCAAGGGAAAGTCCTCGAGATATTCGGTCGCTCCGAAACCATGGTTCGCGGCCTGTACGAATACGTTATTGACGTCCAGCAAAAGACCACAGCCAGTCCGACGAACAACTTCGCGCAAAAAGTCGACCTCACGCATCGTTGTCTCAGGGTAAACGACATAGGTGGACGGATTCTCCAGCAGCATTTGCCGCTTCATGGTGCTCTGCACTTCATCAATGTGCTCACAAACACGCGCCAGGGTTTCGTCTGTGTACGGAAGAGGCAGAAGGTCGTTGAGATACACCTCGTCGTGGCTCGACCACGCCAGATGCTCGGAAAAAAGTGCTGGCTGGTAGCGGTCGGCAAGCCCTTTCAGCCGCGCGAGATGGTCTGTATCGAGCGGGCCGGCACCACCGATAGACAAACCTACGCCATGGAGGGATATGGGGTAACGTTCGCGGATGGCGGTGAGATAGGCATGAGGCGGTCCGCCCGCGCCCATATAGTTTTCCGCATGGATCTCAAACCAGCCGATATCCGGCGCGCCATCAAGAATGTCGCGATAATGCTCCGGCTTAAGCCCGACCCCGCTTGTCTGCGGAATCGGGCTCTTACCAAATGTCGCCGAAAGCGCCATCGCCATTACGCAGGCGGGTTGTCGCGATCAAGCGCGGTCAAGCTGCCCTTGCGGCCACCTGGCAACTCCATGGTCGTGCAGGTACCCTTTGGCACAAGCTTCCAAGCGTTGCCCTGATAGTCGACTGTCGATGAGCCAGCACAAGTCGTGCCAGCGCCCGCGGCGCAATCGTTTGCGCCGGCCTTAGCGACGCCGAAGCACTTCTCCTGGTCTTCGGCAACGGCCGGAGCGGTGGTGGTGGCAAGGCCAAGTGCGGCTGCAAAAGCGCCGGCCACGGCCACGCCGGAGAGAGTCTTGGTGTGATGTGTCATGTCTAGTCCTTTTAGGGGCTGAAGTTGCTTCTGGGGACGACGAACGGCCGAGGGCTGATCCGTTGGTCGTCCGTCATCGTTCCAACGTGAGTGGGCCGCGAAAGTTGCCTCCGGTCAAATCACGCCTCCGACAGTTTTTCGTGAACCGGCGAGGG
The DNA here is from genome assembly GCF_058506495.1 of Methyloceanibacter sp. Lineage (NCBI taxonomy): Bacteria > Pseudomonadati > Pseudomonadota > Alphaproteobacteria > Hyphomicrobiales > Hyphomicrobiaceae > Methyloceanibacter > Methyloceanibacter sp. The sequence continues at coordinate 8,462 of NZ_JBZMXT010000017.1, forward strand.
CCACTCGTGGGTGTTATTCCTAGGGTGCGGTTATCTCAGCAATGACTTCCAGCCCAATCAAAACGAAAATCTTGCGCTTGTGTACGCCTCGGAAATCTGGCATTTTGGGGCGAAATAGGACAGGCTTGCTGACCTTTGTATCAGAGTCTGCGGCGCGGACTTTTTCACAACGCCTCTCAGGGGGTAATCTGCTCCCGGGAACGCCGCATTTGCTCGCTCGAGGGCTCGCTTGCCGACCAGGCCTGAACCTCACTACTGCCGATACAGTCACATTGGTGGGGTAGACGGTCAGTGGCCCAACCCCAACATGTCCGCCCAAATGGCGACCTAGAGAAGTCATGCAGAAGATGGCACCCCGTGCGCCCATAGCTCGACCCTCCGACGAGGCTCTTGGCGGCCTACCGCCCGCGCAAGGCCTTTACGATCCGGCCAACGAACACGATGCGTGCGGCGTTGGCTTCATCGCAGACTTGAAGGGGAACAAGAGCCACAAGATCATCGAGCATGGCCTTGAAATTCTTGTGAACCTCACGCATCGCGGCGCGGCGGGGGCCGACCCGCGCGACGGCGACGGCGCCGGCATGCTCGTTCAAATCCCCCACGAGTTCTTCGTCGAGGTCTGCGCGCCACTTGGCTTCGACCTTCCGGCTCCTGGCGAGTATGCGGTCGGACAGATCTTTATGCCCTCCAATCAGGCGCAGCGCATTTATTGCGAGTCCGCCGTCGAGCGCGTAATCGAGTCCGAGGGCCTAACCTTCCTGGGCTGGCGTACGGTGCCGACGGACAATTCAACGCTGTCGCCCGAAGTCGTCGACACTGAACCGGCTCATCGGCAACTCTTCGTAGGGAGAGGCCCCAACATCCAGGACGAGACGGAGTTCGAGCGTAAGCTCTATTTGCTCCGCAAGGTCATTTCGAACACCATCAACGGCGAGACCGGCGGCCGCGATATCGGCTTCTATATAGTGTCAATGTCCTGCCGGACGGTCGTCTACAAAGGCATGTTTCTGGCCTACCAGCTGGGCGCCTACTATCAGGATCTGCATCACCCCAAGTTCAGTTCGGCGCTTGCGCTCGTTCATCAGCGATTCTCAACGAACACTTTCCCATCCTGGAAGCTCTCCCATCCTTACCGGATGGTCGCACACAACGGTGAGATCAACACGCTGCGCGGCAATGTGAACTGGATGGCCGCGCGTCAAGCAAGCGTATCATCGCCCCTTTTTGGCGGCGACATCGAGAAACTCTGGCCAATCTCGTATGAGGGCCAGTCTGACACGGCGTGCTTCGACAATGCGCTCGAGTTCCTCGTACAAGGCGGCTATAGCCTCGCCCATGCTGCAATGATGCTCATCCCCGAAGCCTGGGCTGGCAATCCGCTGATGGATGCCAAGCGGCGCGCATTTTACGAATACCATGCGTGTCTAATGGAGCCGTGGGACGGGCCAGCCGCCATGGCGTTCACCGACGGACGACAGATCGGCGCGACGTTGGACAGAAACGGCTTGCGGCCTGCGCGCTACTTCGTGACGGACGACGGGCTCGTTGTGATGGCTTCAGAGACCGGTGTTTTGCCGCTACCCGAAGAAAAGATCGTCGAGAAGTGGCGGCTCCAGCCTGGCAAGATGCTGCTCATTGATCTCGAGAAGGGCTGCATTATCTCCGACGAAGAGGTCAAAGCAGAACTAACGGGCTCGCATCCCTATCAGGGTTGGCTCGACCGGACTCAGATCGAAGTTCACGAATTGCCAGCCGCGGATGTGCCACCCGCACGGCCCAATGTCAGCCTACTGGATCGCCAACAAGCGTTTGGCTATTCCCAAGAGAGCCTGAAGTTCTTGATGTTGCCCATGGCCCAGACAGGTCAGGAAGCTATTGGTTCGATGGGTACCGATACGCCCATTTCGGCGCTCTCGGCCCGGCCAAAGCTGCTGCACACTTATTTCAAGCAAAACTTCGCGCAGGTCACGAACCCTCCAATCGATCCTATCCGCGAAGAACTCGTCATGTCGCTCGTGACGTTTATTGGACCGCGTCCGAACCTGCTGGACCTCGAGGGGACGTCCAGGGACAAACGTTTGGAAGCCGCCCAGCCCATCCTCACAAACGAGAATTTGGAGCGCATCCGCGCTATCGGCAAGGTCGCGGACAATCAGTTTCTGACCATAACGTTGGACATGACCTATCCCGCAAAGGATGGCGAGGAAGGGATGGCCGGGGCACTCGATAAGTTGTGCCAAGACGCAGAAGCAGCTGTGCTCGAAGGTGACAACATCATCATTTTGTCCGACCGGGCAACAGACAGCGACCGTATTCCCCTACCCTCGCTGCTGGCCACGAGCGCTGTCCATCATCATTTGATCCGATGCGGTTTGCGGACCTCTGTCGGACTTGTGGTCGAAACCGGCGAAGCCTGCGAAGTGAACCAGTTCTGCACGCTGGCCGGCTATGGCGCGGAAGCGATCAATCCGTATCTAGCGTTCGAGACTCTCGAGTCCTTGCTCCCGGAGTTGGATGAGGATGTGACGCTTGACGAGGCGATCGCGCGCTACATCAAAGCTGTGAACAAGGGCATTCTGAAGGTGATGTCCAAGATGGGCATTTCAACCTACCAGTCTTATTGCGGCGCGCAGATTTTCGATGCGGTCGGACTGAAGTCCGAGTTCGTCGGAAAGTACTTCACCGGAACCAACAGCCAGATCGAAGGCGTTGGACTTGCGGAGATCGCGAGGGAAACTGTCGCCAGACACAGGACCGCCTTTGGCGATGCACCTGTATTGCGGAACGCCCTCGAAGTGGGCGGCGAGTACGCTTTTCGAGTTCGCGGTGAGGCTCATTCGTGGCGACCTCAAGTCGTCGCCGATCTTCAGCATGCGGTACGAGGCAGCCTTCCAGAAAAGTATCGTGAGTATGCCGATGCCGTGAATCAGCAAGACAAAGAGCTTCTGACCTTGCGCGGGATGTTCCGCATCAAGAATGCCGACGAAATCGGCCAAGCCCCGATCCCGCTCGATGAAGTGGAGCCCGCAAGTGAGATTGTGAAGCGTTTTGCAACGGGCGCGATGTCGTTCGGCTCGATCAGCCGCGAAGCCCATACCACGCTGGCAATCGCCATGAACCGCATCGGCGGCCGGTCTAACACTGGTGAAGGCGGCGAGGAAGTGGACCGCTTTAAGCCATTGCCGAATGGCGATTCGATGCGGTCGGCCATCAAGCAGGTCGCCTCAGGCCGCTTTGGCGTCACCACCGAATATCTCGCCAATGCCGACATGATCCAAATCAAGATGGCGCAAGGCGCAAAGCCTGGCGAAGGCGGTCAGCTGCCCGGTCACAAGGTTGACGCAACAATCGCCAAGGTTCGGCACTCCACACCGGGCGTTGGCCTGATCTCGCCGCCACCCCATCACGACATTTACTCGATCGAGGACCTAAAGCAGCTCATCTACGACCTCAAAAACGTGAACCCCGCTAGCGATGTGTCGGTGAAACTTGTTTCCGAAGTCGGTGTTGGCACGGTTGCTGCTGGCGTGGCGAAAGCCATGGCCGATCACGTAACGATCTCGGGTTTTGAAGGCGGTACGGGTGCCTCTCCGCTAACGTCGATCAAACATGCTGGATCTCCCTGGGAGATTGGGTTGGCGGAGACGCAGCAAACATTGGTGTTGAACCGGCTGCGTGGCCGTATCGCGGTTCAGGTCGATGGCGGGCTTCGCACCGGACGCGACGTGATTGTTGGTGGACTTCTTGGCGCTGACGAATTCGGATTCTCTACCGCCCCCTTGATCGCCGCTGGCTGCATCATGATGCGCAAATGCCATTTGAATACCTGCCCGGTCGGCATTGCCACCCAAGACCCGGTCCTGCGCGCACGCTTCACTGGTGCCCCGGAGCACGTCATCAATTACTTCTTTTACGTTGCCGAAGAAGCGCGCGAATACATGGCCGCGCTCGGCTACCGCACGTTCGAAGAATTGGTGGGGCGTACTGAAGTGCTGGATAAAGAGAACGCGATCGACCATTGGAAAGCGCGCGGGCTCGACTTCACCAAGCTCTTCCACAAACCGGAAAACGCCGCAGAGCACCCCGTCAGCAATACTGAGCGGCAAGACCACGGTTTAGAGACCGTCCTCGACAACCGGCTGATCGAACTGTGCCGACCTGCAATCCAGGAGAGGAAGCCGGTCAAGCTAGATCTATCTATCAAGAATGTGGATCGCTCTACTGGCGCCATGTTGTCGGGCGTGATCGCTAAAAGCTACGGTCATGCCGGTCTCTTGGACGATACGATTTGGATCCGGTTCAACGGTTCAGCCGGCCAAAGCTTTGGCGCGTGGCTCGCCCATGGCGTGACGCTCGACCTCGTCGGCGAAGGCAATGACTATGTCGGCAAAGGCCTTTCAGGCGGGCGCATTATCGTTCGGCCGCCCGAGGAGTCGGGGATCGTCCCCGAGAAGTCGATTATTGTCGGCAACACGGTGCTGTATGGCGCGATTGCGGGCGAGTGCTACTTTCACGGCGTTGGAGGGGAGCGTTTCGGGGTTCGTAATTCCGGCGCAACGGCGGTCGTTGAAGGCACCGGCGACCACGGGTGCGAGTACATGACTGGCGGTATCGTTGTTGTCATCGGCCCGACGGGCCGGAACTTCGCGGCCGGGATGTCTGGAGGCATTGCCTACGTTCTCGATGAGACGAGAGATTTTGAGCGCCGCTGCAATATGGCCATGGTGGAGCTTGAGCCAATTCCGAGCGAAGATGATGCGATGGAGAAGAAGCAGCATCAAGGTGGGGACCTGGAGACGCACGGGCTGGTGGACCTCACCGACATGACGCGTCACGATGCCGTTCGCTTGCGGAAACTGATCGAAAACCATTTGCACTACACCGGTTCGGCGCGCGCGCGCGATATCCTGGACAACTGGTCCAGCTATCTGCCGAAGTTTGTGAAGGTCATGCCTGTAGAGTACCGCCGCGCGTTGCGGGAGATGGCGCGCCAGCAAGCCGCCGACCTAGACGGTCTTGACACGATCGAGATTGGCTTGCGCGGAGACGGGAAATTGTAGGCAACGACGGATTGCAAGAGCCGGCTCTCAGGACGAAGAAGCTCGGTCAAGGATGAGATGAGTTAGGGCGGAGTTCCTAGTCGAATGGGCAAAGTTACAGGTTTTCTAGAGATCGACCGCGAAGACCGGGCCTATCAGCCGGCCGCCGATCGAGTGCGCCACTTCAGAGAGTTCGTGATCGATCCGAGTGATGCGGACATCACGAAGCAGGCGGCCCGTTGTATGGATTGCGGCATCCCGTATTGCCACACAGGCTGTCCGGTCAACAACCAAATCCCGGACTGGAACGACCTCGTCTATCATTCCGACTGGCAGGAAGCCGCGCAGAACCTGCATTCCACAAACAATTTCCCAGAGGTGACCGGCCGCATTTGCCCAGCACCCTGCGAGGCGGCCTGCACGCTGAACATCATTGACGAACCGGTCACGATCAAATCGATTGAGCGTGCAATCGCGGATCGCGCCTTCGAAGAAGGCTGGGTCGTTCCACAGCCGCCCGATCACAAGACCGGAAAACGGATTGCCATCGTTGGGTCGGGGCCCGCCGGCCTCGCCGCGGCGCAGCAGCTTGCACGCGCCGGGCACGACGTTCATGTTTTCGAGAAAAGTGCTTACCCTGGCGGTCTGCTACGCTACGGCATCCCGGACTTTAAGATGGAAAAATCCATCGTGGAGCGCCGTGTCGCACAGATGGAAGCGGAAGGCGTGACGTTCCAATGCAACGTCGAAGTTGGCAAGGACACCAACATCGGCGACCTAGAGCGGGATCACGACGCTGTACTCCTCGCGGGTGGATCCGAGCGTCCGCGCGACCTTGACGTTCCAGGGCGCGAGCTCGACGGCGTCCACTTCGCGATGACCTTTTTGCCTCAACAAAACAAACGCGTTTCAGGTGAACCGTTGGGTGACGTTCAGTCGATTTCCGCCGAAGGCAAGAGTGTCGTTGTGATTGGCGGCGGCGACACCGGCTCGGACTGCATCGGCACCTCATTCCGCCAGGGCGCCACCTCCGTAACGCAGCTAGAGATCATGCCCGAACCGCCGGAGCAGGAAAACAAGGCGCTGACCTGGCCCCATTGGCCACTCAAGTTCCGTACGTCGTCGAGCCAAGCCGAAGGCGCCATTCGGGATTTCAGTGTCGCGACAAACCGTTTTCTCGGCGACGGAAAGGTTGAGCAACTGGAATGTGTACGCCTCGACGAGCAGATGAAGCCGATCGAAGGCAGCGAGTTCACGATCCCCGCGGATCTCGTGTTTCTGGCCATGGGCTTCTTGCACCCGGTCCAGGAGGGCATGATCTCGGATCTCAAATTGCACCTCGACCAGCGCGGAAATGTCAAAGCCAATGACGTCGACTACAAGACCTCGCGCGACAAGATCTTCGTGGCAGGGGATATGCGCCGAGGCCAGTCCCTTGTCGTGTGGGCCATTCGAGAGGGCCGGCAGGCCGCGCACGCCATCGACAAGTATCTGATGGGATCGACCACGCTACCCCGCTAAGCGGCAGGACGCTATTTCAGATCAAATGGCTTAGCTCGGCGGCCAGGTGAAGTCGTCGGCGCGCCCGGATTTCGGCTCCAACTGTTCTCCGCGCACGAGGACGCGATAGTAGGGCCGTTGCGCGAGTGGCAGCTGCGGTCGCGACGAAGAGAGCGTCACATCGGACACCGCCGAGATCGAAGAAATCGCGGTATACCCTCCAGGCAGATTTGACGTGATCACCTGGGGGTCACGCGATCCGCCCGCGCCCGCATTGCCAGCAGCATCTTGTAGGGGAGCAGCAGCACCGCGATTTGGCCGCACAACGCTGACATCACCAACCTGGTCCTCTCGTAGAACATTCTCGGCGCCGCCATCCGCTGACACCCGCGGTACAGCTGGCGGTGGCGCTGAGGTGAGCCCCTTTGCCACCTTTTCTTGTTCCGCAGGATCGCCGGCCAAAGGAATATCGCGTTCCTTCTTTGCAAGGTCGATATCCTTGCGAAGCTCCTTGTTCAACAGCTTTGCCAGCTTCAAATTGCCCCTTGATGTGAAACCGTCGCCATTGCGCATCTGCTGCCGCCGGCCCGATTCATCGACGCCAACAAGCGTGTACTGGCCGTTCTCGTCAGCGAATTCACGCCATGTATCGACGAACTTCGCACCGTTCACAAACGCCTTCTCGCGAAACACTTCGTTGAGCCGCTCCGCTGCGGCTCGATTGCCCGCCGACCGCATCACCGGCAGACCGACCCAATAGACACCCAATCCCGCGTCCCGCAATCGACGGATAAATGTCTCGACGCGGTCGCCGTAAGCATCGCGCCATTCCTCCGTGCCAACTTTGAGAAGCTTTCCGTCTTTTCGGATTGGCTTGTTCTCACCGAGCCCAAAATGAACAACGGCTACGTGGTATGTGCCGTTCTTCAAGATCGGACCAATCTTAGTGTTCCAGTCGAACCGCTTGGGGTCAGTGAAGCCCGTCCATTTCTTGGACTGATTCAGCACGTCGACCGTGGGGTCTGCCTCAAAATCACGGTACAGCCCATTCCACAGTCCCTCGGCCTGTTTATCGCCGAGCACGACCACTCGATAGCGATCACCATTGGGAAACGGTGTGATGTAGCTTCGGTGCGAGAGCGCATCCTGAGCTAGCACGGGCTTTGGGGCCAGCGGAACAACGAGTGCCGCAATCAGCAGAAGGATTGAGCCAACTAAGCGAGGCGTGCGGGTGCAGACATTACCTAAGCAAGACATGTAGCACCCTCTATAGCACTAATTCGCCGGTGCGGGTGGCACGCCGGCTGCGCTGCTTGAATAGGTCTGGCCAGCTGGCGCTGGGCGTGGCTGGATCGGAATGATCGCGTAACCGTATTGCTGACCCGGCGGCGAATACTCGGGCTCAATGGTCTGCGACGGAGTGGACTGAGGTTGCGCGGGGGCCGGCTGCATAGCTGGAGCTTGGTCAGCCTGAGGCTGCACTGCCGGAGGCTGCATGGCTTGAGGTTGAGCAGCCGCCGGTTGCACCGGCGGAAGAAGCTGTGGCGAGGCGGGCGGAATAACGGCTTGATTGGCGGGAACCGCCGCAGAGGGCGCGCCCTGCGGCTGGGCGGTGTTCGCTGGCGCTGCTTGCCCTTGGTCCGTTGGAAGGGCACCTGTCGATTGGGGTGCAGCGGCGGGAGGGATAGCTGGTGCGTCAGCTCTCAACTTCTTCAGAATAGTTTGCGTGGGATAGCCGTCGACGGGCAGGCCCTTCGCGCGTTGATACGAACGCACGCCGCCAAGAGTGCCGCTACCGATAATGCCATCTACCTCGCCCTCCAAATGTCCGAGCGCAATTAGATGACGCTGCAGCTCCATGCGCTGCTCCATTGAGAGACGACGCTCACTGGTCGGCCATGGCTGCACGAAGGGGCCGTAGCCGGCCAGCCGGTCTGCCAGATGACCCACTGCAAGCGCGTAAGAGTCCGCATTGTTGTAGCGAAGCAGTGAGCGAAAATTGTTCAGGACTAGGAACGACGGCCCGTTGCGCCCATCAGGCGATAACAGCTGCGCTTTGTCGCCGGGGCGCGGGAAAGGCTGGCCATTGACCCGCGTGACACCCGCGTTCTGCCACTGTGCCAGGGTCCGTAACTTCCCACGCTTGTATCTTTTTGCCGTGTAGCTCTTCGGCAGCTTCACCTCATAACCCCAGGTCTGCCCGGCACGCCAACCCGACTTTTTCAGATAGGCCGCTGTCGATCCCAGCGCGTCCGGGATTGTATTCCAGATATCGCGGCGTCCGTCTCCATCGAAATCTACGGCATAGGCTGCATAGGTTGTGGGAATAAACTGCGTGTGGCCCATGGCGCCGGCCCATGATCCACCGAAATTGTCGGTGTCCGTATCGCCGTTCTGAATGATCTTGAACGCCGCATTAATCTGCCCACGGGCGAACTTCGACTTGACGCCCGAACACGCGAGGGTCATGAGCGATTGGATAACTTGCTTGTCGCCCTTGTTGGAGCCGTAGTTCGATTCGAGCCCCCAGATCGCCACGACAATATGTTTGTCGACACCATATCTGGCTTCGATTTGTTCGAGTAAGGGACCATATTCTGCGAGCCGCTCCTGTCCCGTTGAGAGCCTTCTCGGCGACACTCCCCGATCAACATACTCACCCATGGGCTTCTTGTACTCGGGTTGATACTTCGCCGACTCGATCACCTCGCTATCGTGGCTGATGCCCGCTGTCGCTTTCTCGAAAGTCTCCCAGCTCACGCCGCCGCGCTTTGCGGCAGGCCAAAAGCTTTTCACGCAACTCTGAAACTTGTCTGCGTGCGCGTCGCCTGGCAACACCACCACTGAGACAGAGGCCAAGCCAGCCGATAAAGCGGCCGATATCAATAGCTTAGGACAATTCATGTATCGCATCCTAGGACGTTATCAAGTGGGGCGGGCAAAACCGTGGCAAACCCGCAATTGCGCATCTGCCTAGAATTACAGCGGCTAATTTAGCACCTGGTTAATTAAGGCGTGGCTGGGATAGCAGGTCAGAGGGAGACCCCGCGCCCTTTCTTCCTTGCCGATAGATTGCCGCGTTTTGAAACCGACGAGCCCGTCGACCTTCCCGACATCGTGCCCGCCGGAGACAAGCACCTTTTGGAACGCCAGAATGCGATCTCGGGTGAACCGTTCAACTGGCTGCCATTTGCCGACGAATTGGACCGGCACGTTGTAGGCGATCATATCCGCCACGTGACCGACAAAAATCGCGTAGACGTCCGAGTTATTGTAGAGTTTCAGCACCGAGAAATTAGTTGTTGCCAGAAACGCCGGCCCCTTCATCCCAGCCGGCAAGACGAGGAACGTCCAGTCTCCTAACCGGTCCTCCGGAAAGGGACGGTCCTTGACGCGGCGGACGCCAAGATCGATCCACTCTCTAATCGGGAGCGCTTGGTCAGGCCCCTGCAGCGTGCAATCGAAATTCTTCGGCAGCGTGACCTCGTAGGCCCAAGGCTGCTTGTCATCCCAACCCTGGCTACGCAATGCATTTCCGGCGCTCGCCAGCGCGTCAGGGACCGACCGCCATATGTCCCGCTGCCCGTTGCCGTCGAAATCCACCGCATGTTCTTCAAAGTCACCCGGCAGAAACTGGGTATGCCCCATCGCACCAGCCCACGAGCTCCTCATCATATCCCGGGTCGCGTGCCCTTCTTCGATGATCTTGAGCGCACCAATCAGCTGCGGCCTGAACTCGTCGGCGCGGCGCCCCATGAACGCTTGTGTCGCGATTGCCGTCACCGCATCGTGAGGCAGCGCCGCCCGGCCGTAGGCCGTCTCTCGACCCCAAATCGAAAGCACGACGCTCGCCGGCACGCCAAATTGCTCGTCGATGGCCTTCAGCTCCGGAGCGTACTGCCGATATTTCGCTCGACCCGTCTTGGCCAGAGCGTTCAGGCTACGCGGCTTGAAGTAGTTCTGAGGGACGCCAAACTCGGCCTGCGGCTTCGGCTTAGGCTTCATAGATGCGGGCAAAGCCGGACCGCCGGGATAGGCAGGGTCAGGCGGCGTCAGCTGCGGTAGTGACCAATCAAGCTTGAGCCCCTTCAGTTGCTTGTCGAAGGTCGCGCGGGAGACTCCGGCGGCTTCCGCCTCTGGCCACAGCCCCTCCAACCACTGCTTGAAGCTGGATTCGACTGCACGCCGGTAGTCGGACTCAGGACTGCCCCACCCAATCCCCGGCAAAGATACCAACGAAAGCGCCAACAACACCGCGCACGATAAACACGTCCGTACAAGCCGCATGCCCCTCATGGACGACCCCTCGAGTCTCAAGAACAACTTTTGGCGGATTGTGGCGGGGCTCTATGACTTTCAAAAGGCGCGTTTGCGCCTTGGAAAACAGTGCCCGGATTAGCCCTTGTCGCGCTGTGTCTTGAGATGCTGTTCCCAGGCCAACGCATGGCCAACGATTGTGTCGAGACTATTCAGCCGCGGCCTCCATCCGAGTATGTCGCGGATGCGATCGGCGCCAGCGATGAGCTCAGGCGGATCGCCAAGGCGGCGCGGGACTGTTTTCACGGGGAAGTCCACACCTGAGACCCGCTTCACCGCCTCAACAACCTCGAAAACTGAGAAGCCCTGCCCATAACCGCAATTCAGTACTGCGCTCTCAGCGCCGCCCCGTAGATAGCGAAGCGCGTCAAGATGAGCCCGGACCAGATCGGTGACATGGATGTAGTCGCGGACGCAGCTGCCGTCCGGCGTCGGATAATCGGTCCCGTAAATATCGATCCCTCGACGAAGGCCCACAGCCGCCTCGCACGCGACCTTGATCAGATGCGTGGCCCGAGGTGTCGACTGCCCTGTCCGACCTTGCGGATCCGCACCTGCGACATTGAAATAGCGTAAGGCCACATATCGCAATGCATGCGCCTGCGCTGTGTCGGCGAGCATCGTTTCTGTCATTAACTTAGAGCTCCCATAAGGCGAAATGGGCCGTAGCGTCGCATCCTCCGCCGCAGGAGATCGATCCGGCTCGCCGTAAACGGCTGCCGTGGACGAGAAAATGAAATTCGGCACGCCGGCATCGACGGCGCAAGCCAGTAGGTTTCGTGAGTTACACGTATTGTTGGCGTAGTAGCCCAAGGGATCCGTGACCGACTCAGGCACGACAATCGACCCGGCGAAATGCAAGATGGCGTCGATGGGCGTGTCACCCAGAAGCTGCCCCACCAGCGACGTATCGCCAGCGTTTCCCTCCACAAACCGAACTTGTTCCGGCACCGCAGAGCGGAACCCCGTCGTCAAATTATCGATAACAGTAACGTCTTCGCCGGCGTCCAGAAGCTCCCGGACCATGTGGCTCCCGATATACCCCGCCCCGCCTGTAACAAGAACACTCATGGACTAACCCCCCGAAAAACTGCGCTTCACGCCTCGCGTTTTGTGCTATCGCAAGGTGATTTAGGGACTTACAAGTGAGGTCGTTTTTGTAGCGCTTGACGTCCGCTTTCCTGCACCCGAATTCGCTCGGGGTCCACCCTCATATTCGAAAGAAGATTCGATGCCTGCTCGCATTCGCAAAGCCGTGTTTCCAGTCGCCGGACTAGGTACACGCTTTCTACCCGCAACGAAATCGATGCCGAAGGAAATGCTGACAGTGGTGGATCGACCGTTGATCCAGCATGTCGTGGATGAAGCGCGCGAAGCGGGAATCGAGCATCTGATATTCGTTACTGGGCGCAACAAGGGCGTGATCGAGGATCATTTCGATAGGCAGCCAGAGCTTGAAGAAACGCTGGCCGCGCGTGGCAAAACAGCGGCATTGGAGACTCTCGCTGAATGCCTGCCTGAAGCAGGCGCTGCGAGCTTCATCCGCCAGCAAGCACCGCTGGGTCTAGGCCATGCCGTGTGGTGCGCGCGAGAAATCGTTGGGGATGAGCCCTTCGCAGTCATTCTGCCTGATGTTCTTGTACAAGCGCCTGACAAAGGCTGCCTCGCACAGATGCTTGACGTCTATAACAGCCGTGGCGGCAATATCTTGGCGGTCGAACCCGTCCCCGACGACCAGACCCAGAACTACGGGGTGGTCGCGACGGGAGGTGCGGATGGGAATGTCTTCCCCGTCACAGGCATGGTGGAGAAGCCCGAACCGGGGACAGCGCCGTCCAATCTCACAATTCTTGGCCGCTACATTCTCCAGCCAGAGATTTTTGGTTTGCTCTCCGAACAAGGTGCCGGATCAGGCGGGGAAATCCAGCTAACTGATTCCATGCTGACCCTATTGGAGACGCAGCATTTTTTCGCGGTAGAGTACGAAGGACGTGCGTTTGATTGCGGATCGAAGGCCGGTTTCCTGGCAGCAAATGTCGCCTTCGCGATCGATCGAGCCGACTTGCGCGACACAGTCGTCGCCGAAATCAAGAAGCTGCTTTAGCCAAAAACTCCAGTCTGGTGCTGCCCGACGGCGGGTTCGGACCCCAGTGGATCGTACTATCTTTGCTGGCCCCAAGAATAAGGTCGCGAAGCGTCAGGGCGAGGCTGGCCGAGGACTTCGAGAGACTTTTGCAGGGGCTCCCAAGGGCGAGAGGCAAGCGCACGCTTGGCTTGACCTTTCAGTGCCTTATTCAATAGTAGAATTGGGTGCCGAAGAGGGGAAAATACTGCCGATGTCCGCCGAGTTGAAACGGGATCCATCCATTATCGAAGACCACAGCGCGGCCGTCGCCTCGGCTACGCGCACGTTACAGCTCGAAGCGCAAGGCATAAGCGCGCTGCAGGAAGCGCTCGCGGCCGAACTCTCGGAGAGCTTTGCCGCCGCGCTCGGAATTTTGAGGGGCTGTCGCGGGCGGGTAATCGTTACGGGCATGGGCAAGAGCGGCCATGTGGGCGTGAAGGTTTCCGCCACCCTGGCCTCTACGGGAACGCCGGCTTACTTCGTCCACCCGAGTGAGGCGAGTCACGGCGACCTTGGCATGATTACCCCGGATGACGCGATCTTGGCATTTTCCTGGTCCGGAGAGACGGTCGAATTAGAGAATATTCTGTCTTATTCGCGCCGCTTCGCTGTCCCGCTGGTAGCGGTGACTTCGAACGCGCAATCCACTCTGGCTAAGGCCGCAGAAGTTGTCTTGGCTCTGCCTCGATCGAAGGAAGCCTGCCCGCACGGGCTTGCCCCAACAACATCAACCATGATGCAGCTGGCCTTAGGCGACTCGATAGCGATCGCTCTCTTGGAGAGCAAGGGTTTCACAGCTATCGACTTCGGCGTTTTGCATCCCGGCGGCCAGCTCGGCGCTCGCTTAAAGTTCGTGGACGACTTGATGCATCGCGATGCGGACCTCCCGCTAACGCAGACCGACTCGGTTATGTCAGAAGCCATCGTTGTAATGACCGAGAAAGCTCTAGGGTGCCTTGGCGTAGTAGATCAGGACGGTCTTTTGCGGGGCATCATTACCGATGGCGATCTGCGGCGGCATATGGGGGACAGCCTGTTGGATCGGCGCGCGGCGGAAATCATGACACCAGCGCCAAAAACCGTGACGCGCGGCGTCATGGCGAGCGCGGCTCTTGAGATCATCAATGCGTCGGCCATCACAGCCCTGTTCGTCGTGGAGGATGGCCGGCCTGTGGGGCTCGTTCATATCCACGACTTGCTCCGCGCGGGCGTTGCTTAGGCTGTTTGAGGCGCAGGGCTCGCTAATGCTAAGCAGCGATCGGTTCTTTCGACTTTTTATCAGGCGAAGCATCGATCTTGCGCGACCGAGAGAACGGCTTGCCCGCGTCTGACATCGCACCCGTTACGGGGTCGACATCCGCAATTGCCCGGACAAGCTCTGCATAGTGATAGTGCGTCGCCACCTTTAGTGCGTAGATAAAGAGAATATGGGGCTCGCGCCAACGGGCCTTGACAATGCGATTGAGTTGTTGGCGATAACGATCTCGCAGGACAGTGTCCTTCACCAGAGCCAAGAGCCGGGAACTCACGACGCCGAAGCGCACGTAGTTCAAAAAGCTGCGCTTCGCCCAGGCCATGCGCCAGCTCGACCAGTAGGGTAGCTGATGCAGAGTAAACTTAAAGTTCTGATCGAAGAACTGCGCGTCCAAGCGCTCGAAATAAGCGTCCAGATCATAGCAAGACTGCATCGTCTCGATGAAGCCTTCCCTCAGCTCTTCTGACGTCATGCCCAGTGGAATGACATTCGTACCATAACGGTCATGGTCTTGCTCATCATTGAGACGCCCCGCCTCCTTAAGCCGCTTGAAAAGCGGCGTCGTGGGGATGGCATGCAAGAGACCTACGAGCGCGGTCGATATTCTTGCCCTCGTCAGAAACTCGGGCACAGCCTTGAAAATCGTGGGGTCATCATGATCGAAGCCCACAATCATACCGCACCACACATCGATGCCGTGATCCTGGATACGATGCACACGGTCGATTAGCGAGCCGGCATTGGGCCGAACATTCTGTAGTTTCTTGGTCTCGCGAAGCGAATCTTCGTTGGGCGTTTCGATCCCAATAAAGACGTTCTGGAAGTTTGCCAACCCCATGAGCTCCATCAGCTCCTCGTCCTCGGCGAGATCGAGAGAGGCCTCAGTGAACAGGGTCAGCGGATATGCGCGTGCTTGCTGCCATTTGATAATGTCGCGCAGCACGGCTTTGATGGCCTTTTTGTTGCCAATGAGGTTGTCGTCAACCACGAAGACCATTTTGAACCCTGCCTGCAGGAAATCCTCGAGTTCGGCGATAACCTGCTCACTTGTCTTGAGGCGTGGACGACGGCCAAACGTGACGATGATGTCGCAAAATTCACATGTGAATGGACAACCGCGCGAAATCTGCATGCTGCCGAACATGTATCTGTTGATCTTCAACAAGTCCGTACGTGGTACGGGCAGCTTCGTGACGTCGGTCTTCTCTCCTTGCTCATAACGAGACTTATGCTGACCTTTTTCCCAAGCAGCCAAAAACTCAGGCCAAGTCTCGTCTGCTTCTCCGACGAATAACACATCCGCCAGCTCTTCAAGCGCCTCCGGCTCGACCGTGGCCATAGGGCCGCCCACGACTGTCATGACACCGCGTGCGCGCACTTCCTCTAAAATCTCGATGAGCCGGCGCCCCTGTATGTTCATGCCGGTAACGCAGACCATGTCCGCACGCCCGAGACGATCGAAGTCGATCTCCTCAACGTTCTCATCAATGAGTGTCACGTCATGATGATCTGGTACGAGAGCAGCCAAGAGGCCGAGACAGGCGACAGGGAGATTGGCCTGCTTTCCGAACAGAGGCATACAGTGTTCAAGCCCCCAAAAGGAGATTTCGAAACGCGGATTGACGATGACAATATCGGCCATGTTGTCCTTCTTATGAGAGCGATTCTCTATGCAATTCCTGGAAAACTAGTGCTACGGAGTAAAGACGGCCACCCCCACAGCCAAGCCCACCGAAGCAAGTCTAACCGATTTTCGGCAGAGGCGCTGGCTCAAACTGAGATCAAGATGGATGCCCGCTAATTCAGTCGATATTTTGGTGGTGGGCGGAGGAATCCATGGCGCCGCGATAGCACGGGACGCAGCGGGGCGTGGTCTGAAAGTCATGCTGGCCGAAAAAGAAGACTATGCCAGCTTCACCTCCTCGGCTTCATCCAAGTTGGCCCATGGTGGGTTGCGCTATTTGGAGCACATGGAATTCGGACTCGTCCGAGAGTCCCTCTCTGAGCGTGCCGGCCTGTTGAGGACCGCACCGCATCTGGTCTCCCCACTAAAGTTTCTGCTTCCCATTTTTGCCTGGCAGAAGCGCAGTGCCTGGTTTGTGCACACAGGCTTGGCGCTTTATGACCTTCTCTCGCTTGGAGGTGAAATGCCGGGAAGCGGGCGCCTAGCCCAGAGTGAAATCGACGCTCTTCCCTATCTTCGTCACGACCATCTCAAAGCAGTGTTGCACTACCATGATGCCCATGCTGACGATGCCCGGCTGACTCTGAGCGCTGCTCTGGATGCGCGCGGCCGCGGCGCCGACATCGCTAATCGCCGAACGGTGACGGCGATTGTACCGCTTGCGAATGGGTACATAGCAACGATCGTCGAGCGGGGCGGAACCAACAAAGTCGAAGCCCGTTTCATCGTCAACACGGCAGGCCCGTTTGTGGGTCAGCTGGATGCCATGATCCCGCATGGGCCCTCCCCTCAAAACATCCGCTTCGTGCGCGGCAGCCATATCGTTCTGCCGATGCCAGAGCCAGCAGAGACCTCCGCTTACACGTTGCAGGACGAAGGCGAGCGCATAATCTTCTCAATTCCCTGGCTTGGTGGAAATTTTCTGATGATTGGGACGACCGACATTCCTCAAACCGGGGCTCCGGGCCATGCTGTCTGCAGCAACCAGGAGAAGGCCTACCTGCTCGATGCCTATAATCGCTATTTCTCTCGCTCCGGCGGACCGGTTGCCGATAGCGATATCGTTTTCGATTGGGCGGGCTTGCGAACGTTGCATGGCAGTCCAGACAAGGCCGCGAGTCGCATAAGCCGCGAAGTGACTCTTGAAACGAGCACGCAAGGTAACGGCGGATTTTTGTCGCTTGTTGGGGGCAAGCTAACTACTCACCGCGCAACAGCAGAACAAGTGTTGGCTCGACTCCGCTCCATGGGCCTTGAGATGGGACCGGCCTGGACGAAGAATACTCCGCAGTATGGCGGCACTCTCGATCGAAAGACGTTGCTCGCTCGGGCAGCAGAGGGGCCCGCCGTCGTTTCGCAGCATACACGGCAGCGCTGGGCCTTCACGTATGGCGACAAAATCGAAACGCTTTACGGTCAGCTCCAGACCGATCCCGGCCTTGCAGAGGAAATTGCTCCTGGCGTCCCTCGTGTGGAACTCGAGCACGTCGCGTCAGTAGAGGATGCAGGCACCTCGGAGGATTTCCTTATGCGTCGAACCAAGCTGCAACTGTTCCTCGACGAGGCAGGTCGCGAAATGATTGAAGACTGGTTCGCCAAGAACTAAGTGGGTGGTCAGGACTTGGCCATTCGCAACACTAAGATTCGGAGATCTAATGGCTGACTTTACGGTGGAAAAGGGCAAGCGCTATCGGGCGACAATCACACTTGGTATGCTTCAGAGCATGGCGTCGAACGAAACGGTCGCCCAAAAGTTGACCGAAGCAGGTTTCACGGACGTAAGCGTCACGGGTTCAGGACGTACACGGACGGCCACAGGACAGTGGGCGAAAGACACCGTTTCGGGCGCAATCCCCCAGGAGATCTCCAGAATATCGCAACTGGCCTAGGTGCAGAGCGCCTAAGAACCGCCGTTTGCCGCCTCCTACGGCTACACCATAGATGGTGTGGCGCGAGGCGGTTTTGAGGTGTCGTTCGAAGAGACGACAGCGGGTCTCAGAAAAGGACGGCCGCCACGGTCACTGCGGGATGTACTGCATGATGTCTTGTGCAGCCGCAGAAGCTGCGGCCTCGGCGGCGGGCCCCCAACGTCTGTTGAGCGACCCTTTCGGAATCACATTGGTCTGCGTCACGTTACCGAGATGTAGGCCCTCAGGACCGAAGACGGTCCAATCGATCCGTATCGTCTGCTCACCGCGTCCTGCCGGGAACAGACGCACCATGCCTTGTATCTCGTAAGCTTGCGCGGCTGGTGTGCCCGTGACGGCGAAGCCACGGTTCAAAAGCTGATCCGAGAGGGCGTTCTCCAAAGCCTCTTCGCCATCGCCAGGCGCGCCGACGACGTCAATATAGGCCCACCGCTCTTGAACCAGGCGCTCTTGGGCTACGGCAGCAGACGCAATCATCGCCCAGGTGCTTGGAAGTATCGTCAGCAGAAGCCCCAAAAAGGCAGAACGCAGCATTGGCTATGGCCCCAAAGTCAGTCTATCCATCCCTTCAACTCGCGTTCGACGAGATGAAGCAAGACGCGAATACCGCCTTCCGAGTCATTGAGGCAAGGAATAAAGCTGAACTTCTCACCGCCGTGCTCAAGAAAGATTTCTTGCGCTTCCCCATCGATCTCTTCCAAGGTCTCGACGCAATCAGCAGCGAAACCCGGCGTCAGAATAACCATGCGTTTGACGCCTTCGCGGGCGAGCGCTTCAACAGTTTTGTCCGTATAGGGTTGCAACCACTCCGCCCGCCCGAAACGAGACTGAAACGTCGTCATAAGCTTGCCTCCGAGCGGTCCGAGCGCTGCCCGAAGCGCGTCGCTCGTATCTAGGCACTGGCACTGATAGGGATCGCCCTTGGTCACATACTCCTTCGGAAGACCGTGGTAGGACACAAGAATGACCTCGGGGTCGAAATCGAGCGTCGAAAGATGCTGTCGGATGGAATCCGCTACGGCCTCGATATACACGGGGTCGGACGCATACGGCGGAACCGTGCGGAGTGCCGGCTGCCAACGCATCGATTTGAGCTTATCGAAAACAGTGTCGTTGACCGTCGCGGTGGTTGCAGCGGCATATTGCGGATAAAGCGGAAACACCAACAGCCGCTCGCAGCCTTGTTCGACAAGCGCCTGCAGCCGGTCGGCGATCGTGGGATTGCCATAACGCATCGCCCAATCGACGATCACTTCCTCCCGATGGCCAAGGCCATCCGCGAGCTTCTCGGCTTGGGCCCGGGTAATGGTCCGCAAGGGGGACTCGTCCCGTTCCTCGTTCCAAATTGACCGGTATGCCTCGCCGCTCTTGGTGGGACGCGTCGTCAGTACAATGCCGTTGAGGATCGGCCACCAAATAAGCGGATTGACCTCGATCACCCGGCGATCCGACAGGAACTGCTTGAGATACCGCCGCATCGACCAATAACTGGTGTCGTCGGGCGTGCCCAAATTGACCAAAAGCACCCCCACCTTGCCAAAGGGCTGGGCAAGGCAATCGAACGGTTGCTCAAAAGCGTCCGCTGTTGGGCTTTGGTTCATCGGCGCACTCCTAGTGCTCGCCTCTCAAGACATGCCCGTAAATAGGATATCGCACCCGCCACGCCTAGTCTTGAGATATTGCTGCGCGAAATTTCGCTGCATCGTCGAGAATTTGCGCGTGATCGAAGGCGAGAGGCTCATCTCGCCAGTTCTCGACCCACTCGGCCGAAGCGGCGTCGTCGCCCGCAACCGCGCTGGCCGGTTTCGAAAGACACGTCAGAAACACCGTGCTCACTGTATGGCCTCTTGGGTCGCGAGACGGGTCCGAATAGACGCCGACGAGCAGCAGGTCGCCGACAGTGAGCCCCGTCTCTTCTCGCAGCTCTCTGCGACATCCCTCGTCGATCGTCTCGCCAACATCCACAAAACCTCCTGGCAGCGCATAGCAGCCCTTAAAGGGCTCACGGCCCCGACGGATGAGCAATACGCGCCCTTGCGGATCGAAGACCACGCAATCGACGGTCAACGCGGGTGTTGGCGGAAAACCCATTAGATAAATAGCCGTCGATCCGTGAGTTCAGTCGCGCAATCGGCATCCGACTGCGCAGCCGCTAGTCCTTTGGCTGCGGAACGATACGAAGATACGGCTTCAAAGTAGTCCACCCATCAGGATAGATCGTCTTCGCTTCATCGTCTGAGACAGCCGGTACGATGATTACGTTGTCACCTTGATTCCAGTTCACCGGCGTCGCGACACGATGCTTCGCTGTGAGCTGCATGGAGTCGATGACCCGCAACACTTCGTCGAAGTTACGCCCCGTCGTCATGGGGTAGACCAAGATCAGCCTAATCTTCTTATCAGGCCCGATGACGAACACGTTTCGCACGGTCTGATTGTCCATCGCCGTGCGCCCCTCGGACGTTTCGCCCGCACCAGCCGGCAGCATGCCGTAAAGCTTGGAGACCGCGAGATCCGTATCGCCAATCATGGGATAGGTGGGCTCGGCGCCTTGTGTCTCTGCGATATCTGCCTTCCACTTTTCGTGGGCTTCGACGGGGTCCACGCTCAAGCCGATGATCTTGACGCCCCGCTTATCGAATTCAGGCTTGATCTTGGCCATGTAGCCAAGCTCCGTTGTGCAAACCGGCGTAAAGTCTTTGGGGTGCGAGAACATCACCGCCCACGAGTCACCGATCCAATCGTGGAACCGAATGCGCCCTTCTGTCGTATCCGCCTCGAAATCCGGGGCGATGTCGCCAAGGTGAAGCGTCATGTCTCTCCTCCATGCATCAAGTGCGTCGACAGGCCTGACCGGGCTATATTTGGGTTTGCCCAGACTACTCCGCAACCGCAATTCAATAACGACATTCGGCCTGACGGCTCCTACGGGGCCATTAGAAAGGCCGCACGGGCCCAAGCGAAGCCAGGAATAGCAAGAGCCCGATCGTCATCACAAGCAGCGCCCCACCGATCGAGCACACGATCCATACGACCTCGGCCCAGCGGGGGTTATCACCACCGACCGCAAGCGCGAGGTTTCGTGAGCCAATCGCTAAGGATGCAAGGACCGAAACGGTAATCGCCGTACCGAGCGCCATAGCGAAGGTCGACGCAACCCCAGCCCAGAAAAGCCCCTGCGCTAATGCAAACACGAGAACAAGGACAGCGCCGGAACACGGTCTGATCCCAACGGACAGAACGACGGCCCATATCTTCCGCCATGTCATCGGTTGAGCAATCTGGCTTACATCGACGATATGACCGCAAGACTCGCATGACTCATGGTCGTGGTGGTGATCGTGGTCGTGATCATGCGCGTGGGCATGATCGCTATGGCTGTGGGCATCGTGGTTGTGGGCATGGCCGTGGTGATGTTCATGCCCCGCGTCCGCCCCCTTCCGGCTACGCCACAGTTTCCAGAGCGCCGAGACGAGGAGCGAAAGGCCAACCAGAAACACAAGGGCATAGCTCGCGGTCTCTAGTTGTCGAACCCACCGATTGACCTCGAATCCGGTGCCTTTAAGCGCGATAATTAGAACGCCAACAAGTGCTACCGCCATCAGTCCCTGAACGGCGGCGGCGAGAAAAGAGATGAGAATGCCGCGCCGCACGGTCTCTCTGTTCGCAAGGACGTAGGACGAGATTATCGCCTTTCCGTGGCCCGGCCCTGCGGCATGGACGACGCCGTACACAAAGCTGAGGCTGGCGAGTAGCAGCCCGGCCTGCCAAGCATTGCCCTCCTTCAGCTCCCTAATCGCTGCCGCGAGAGGCCGCAGCAGATTCTGCTGCGTCTGGATGATCCAGGATTGCAGATTGCTGAGCGGCCCCTCCGCTCTGAGCGGCGCCTGAACAGCCGCGCCTCGAGGCTCACCGGCGCTTTTCGGCGCACTGAATGCCGGTGGAGGCGCCTGGCGCTCGGCCGGCGCCCCAAATGCCGAGGGAGGCGATTGTTGCGCATAAGCCTGCGGCCCGGCAGACGCAACAAGCAGGCCCAAAACACCCAAGATAGCCGAGACTACTGAGCGCCGCATGTCACCATCACGGTTTGCGCGAACTGCGATCCATAATTCGAGTTCGGCCCAAGCTGGCTGAAGAAGGATTCGGTGAGCGCCTTGGCATCCTCGGCCGCCTGCGGGTCGGGCGCTTCGATCTGAGCAGCACAACCCGCCGCAGACCCGGCGATCTTGACGGGATCGTTCTCAGCAAAACCGAATGCCACAAAGAATGAGGGATCGTAGACGTCGAGTGAAACCCCTTTGGCCCCCGGGTCGAGCGGCGCTTCGAGGGGCAAGGTGAAGTGAAGCGTCAGCGCTGTACCGTCGTACTCGACCCAATAGTCCTCAGGGCCCTTAAGCGGCAAAAACACGTCCTCTCCGTCTCGCCTGATGAATGTGAAATAGTCGAAGTCCTTCAAGGACTCGACGTTGACCTTCGCAAGCGGGTCAAGCTCGTCCTTCGCGTAATTACCATCGCTATTCTTGTCGAGCCCCTGTACCGCCATCGTGCTGTAGAACTCGTCAAAGGTCCAAGCGTGTTTGATACCGGTAATCTTCTCGTCCGGACCGAAAACGACTTCGGACCTCACCGTCGCCCAGACGTGAGGATGCGCCTCCACCGAAGCGGCGAAGCCGAAAATCACAGCCCCCAAAAATGCCAGTCGTAGGATCGTGCGCTGGACTCGATCATTCCAGTATAGCAAGGCTCCGCTCCTTCGAATCGAGAGCGTGGGTTAGGCGGGAATTGTGGAGGTTTTTTGCGCTTTGTGAAGCCGGAGGTTAGGCCGCCGGCAAAGAGTGCACTGGCGCGGCATTGCCAGCGGCAACACGTCATACAGCGATGAACATGACATACGAAGCGTTTGTTGAGGTGTAAAGTGGAGAGCCTGGCGAGGCCGGCCAGGCCCTCCCGAACTTCTCGGATAGGCTAGTCTCGGCTTACTCGCTGACGCTCGTGGAGAGGCCACTGTTGGTCGAAGCGGCATTTGAGTACCAGGTATCCGTGTTGCTGCCGAACGCATTGATGCCGGCGGCAACGGCGAGCCCAATGCCCGCCACCATGAGTGCGTACTCGATGGCCGTAGCGCCCGACTCGTTATTCAAGAAACGCTTGATAAAAGTCATATGACTCTCCCGTTCGATTTTTTTTACGTTTGACTTCGGCCCCGCGCCGAACTTCTGTCGGCTTTTGGAGCACGAGGCGTAAGCTAACAGCGGCGTGTTAGGCGTAGATTAAATCGATTGCGTAAAGTCGAATAGAATTCAGCGAAAAATGCACGAGCCTATAATATTGCGAACTCAGCAATACTGCGGATTATGCTGTGGGAATGTACATGTCGTTGCTTCTTGTTTACTCTAAATTTACCATATGACCGTAACGCGCGTGCCAACAGGAACACGTTGGTAAAGGTCGGCCACATCGTGGTTGAACATGCGGATGCAGCCTTTGGACACCGCCCGGCCAACTAAGTGCGGAGCGTCGGTGCCATGGATTCGGTAAAGGCTCGTGCCGAGATACAACGCGCGGACGCCTAACGGATTGCGCGGATGACCCCCCGGGACATAGGCCGGCAGACTGGGATTCTCCCGGCGCATCTCCGGAGTCGGCGTCCAACCGGGATTGACGCGCTTATCGCTCACATAGGTGTCGCCGGACCATCGTGCTTCACCCGTGGGCGTTGCGATTGGGTAGCTGATTGCTCTCCCGCCAGGCAGAACATAGTAGAGCCGAGCGCGGCTGAACTGAACGAAGATCGTCCCCGGCTGGTAGCCGGGAGGCATGGACACAAGATGGCGTGCCACCACGCGGTTCTTCTGCGGCCGAGACGACATGAGTGAGTCGAAAAACCCCGCCGAGGCTTGATGGGCTGGCAAGGCAAACAAAACCACCGCACACGCCATGGCGGCTGAAAAACCCAGGAAACGCATAACAAGAACCCCGTTTCGCTTCTTTCCCGAAGCTTGCGGTGATTCTGGTTAGCGAAATCCAAACGAGCGTCCCGCAGCGGGAATGGGCTCGGGCGATCAGGCCGAGCGCGCGCCCGTAACGATATGGACGCACGCATCCATTTGAACGGCCCCGTCTCGCTCGTTCTGCGCGTAACGCTGGATCAGGCGTTCACGGACTGCGGTCGTGGCCGTCTCGTCCGCATCGGCGAGCAGGTCGCCAAGCGAAAAGGCACTGAACGCGAAGTCCGCGGCATGGTCGGGCGGAAGTCCACCGCCGAGGGCGATCGTGCCGCGCCAGTCGCGAATTTCGAGGTCGCGAAAGCCAGCGGCCTGAAGAAGACCGTAGAGTTTTTCACCTCCCGCATAGCGAAAAGGCCCGGGGGCGTCAGGATCTGGCTCGGGCACGTCCATGACTTGGGCGACGGCCTCGCGAAGGCTTGTCATCCAGGGGTTTTGCGGTGGCGGCCCCCATACAGTGAAGGCAATCCGCCCGCCTGGGGAAAGCCAGGTGTAGAGGTTAGAGAAAGCCGCCTGTGGATCGTCGAAGAACATAATTCCGAAGCGAGAGATGAGCCGGTCGTAGGGACCATCTGGAGCGGTGGCGCTTTCCACATTGGCAGTATGAATGGCCGCGTCGCTTTCTTCCTCCGCGATGCGTGATCGCGCCATCTCGGTGAGAGCGGGCGAGATATCGATGCCGTGCAAGCTGCTTCCTGGATGGGCTTGGCGCAGGAGTTTCAGCATGGTGCCCCCACCGCCGCAGCCGATCTCCGCAATGCGGAGTGGACCCGCCAGACGTCCCGCCTCGATCAGCGGCGCATCGACTGGATCGAGCGTAGCTTCCATAGCAGCGAGCTGGTCGCACCATTTCTGCCCGCGCTCATGCGCCCAATCTTCGGCCGAGACGCTCTGCGTTGGGGGCTGAATTTGGTTCATTGGCAGTGTCTCTCGTCTTTTTCGTGCGATATTTAAATGATCGTGAGGAGTGATGGACGCAAGCGCAGCACCTGCGCCGGGGGCGCCGAAATTGAGTTCCAACAACTGACCATTCTTGACTCTGGGCCGACTCGGGAGTAAGAACAAAACAGGAACGAGAGTGGAGTGTCAGTAATGCGTAACAACGTTCCAGGCGGCGATTTTAGTGCCCTCGTTCCGCCGGCTGACGTTGAGGAAAGAGCAGGCGGTCTTACGGGAAGGGTCCTGATTGAGCAGCTGCGGGCATCCATCCGGGCGCTCGAACAGGTTCCCGTCTCCTTAAGCATTCCCCCCGCGCCGGGTGCGGCCCCTTCCCGCCCCGCCTGCTCTTTGACGCCGCCTTCTTCCGCCTCCGGCACGGCGGATGCTCCTTCGCAAAGCCCTCCCTCGAACAACCCCTTGAGCACACTGCATCAAGCTGGGTTGCACGAAATCAAGCCACATGCCTATCGCGACACGCCGGCAGGCCTTGGCCTTGCCCTTTCCGTGATCGCCGACATCCAAAGACAAGGTCCAGGCGCGGTGCTGTGGTGTATGACACAGCGGCAAGCCCAAGAATGGGGACGCCCTTACGGCCCTGGTCTCTTGAAAGCAGGGCTAGACCCAGCCCGTGTTCTCTTCGTCGAAATGCGCAATGCGGACGAAACCGCCTGGGCTCTGGAAGAAGGGTTGAAAAGCGCCGCACTTATCGCCGCCTTAGGCCAAACCGAAATCAAGACTCCGCTTGTGGCCAGGCGTTTAGGGCTCGCCGCCCGCGCCGCCGGCACACCATGCTTTCTCCTGACAGGCCATGGCGAGGCGAAAGTCCCCGGCACGCTCACGCGCTGGCGGATCGCCACGGAGGCAAGCGCCCATATCCCTTTCGACACAGGCGCCAGCTTCGGCCAAGGCGCTCATTCATACGAAAGCGCTCCTGGCCCTGCCTGCTGGTATCTGTCCCTCGAACGCAGCCGGGCTGGTGCTCAAGTAGCGCGAAGCGCGGAAGGGCAAACGACAGGCCCTCAAGTAGGCCAGAGGCCGGTAGGGCAAACGATAAGAGAAGGTGCACGCTTTCATGTGCAGGCAAACCATGGGGCCCGTCATGAGGCCGGCCGCCCAAACACCAAACAAGTCACCGAAGGCAGAATCGAAGAGGCTGCGCCGAATGGTTTGCGCGTGGTTCCCGCATCTGCCAATCGAGAGACTGACGCGGGAGCGCTTGCGCGCGGGCTACAAGCCGCCACCGGCTAAGAAGCCTTTCGCGCTTGTGGGCAGCGATACGCACGGGCTGACTCTCTCAGCCCTTAACACAAGCTGCCGACAAGACGGGCTAAGTCCTGGGATGCGGCTGGCCGATGCCCGTGCCATCTGCCCTGCGCTCCTCACCGAGCCTGCCACACCTGCCAAGGATGCAAGAACCTTGGAGTCCCTCGCCCGTTGGGCATCCCGCTATAGCCCCTCCCTCAACGTGGACGGTGCGGACGGTCTCTGGCTCGACGTGACCGGCGTCACGCATCTTTTCGGCGGCGAGCTCGAATTACTGGCCGATCTTGGAAGCCGTCTTGCAAGGTTGGGCTTTCGCGCGCGGCTAGGGTGTGCGGGCACGCTTGGCGCCGCCTCAGCGCTAGCCCGTTTTGGGCAGAAGTCTCCGTTTATTGCCGCATCTGGAAGCTTGCCAGATACGCTTGCGCCTTTCCCAGTCGAGGCGCTACGCCTTGAAGCCGATACTGTCCTGCTCTTGCGGCGGCTGGGACTAAAACGCATCGGCCAGCTTTACGGCCTGCCTCGCGCCAGCCTCGAACGGCGCTTTCATTCAAAGGAGGCGGCCGAGAACGTCTTACGCCGTCTCGACGAGGCGCTCGGAAGACGGAAGGAAACACACGCACCGCTTCTGCCCGAACAAGATTTCGTGGCGCGCCTCTCCTATTCCGAGCCGCTCATCTCTCACGACGGTGTTCTTGCTAGCCTTGACCGTCTCGCGGACGAACTTTGCAACATGCTGATAAGCGCCGGTGTCGGAGCCCGGCGCGTAGTGTTGTGGGCCGCCCGCACTGACGGCTCCTCTATCTCACTTGAAGCCGGATTGAGCGCACCTTCCGCAACGGCGGCGCATCTGGTGCGCCTTCTCAAGGAAAAACTCAACACGGTCGACATGGGGTTCGGAGTCGATCTCATGACCTTTGCGGCCCTCAGGGTTGACAATCTGCATCCGGAGCAAACCGATCTTAGCGCAACAACCCGCAAGCCCGGTCCGGAGAAACTCATCGACACGCTAGGAAGCCGTTTAGGCGCACATGCCGTGCGGCGTCTTTTCCCGCAAGAAAGTCACATCCCAGAACTTGCGCAGTCGACGCAAGGCGCCTTTGCAAAAATGCCGACCTGGAACGGCAACTCCGGTGACAGCTCTTTGGAGAAGCCACAGCGCCCACTTCTTCTGCTCGCAACACCGGAAAGCGTGACCGTAATGGCCGAGATCCCCGAAGGACCGCCGCTTCGTTTCACTTGGCGGCGCGTCAACCGCCGCGTGACTAAAGCGGAAGGGCCAGAGCGGATCGCACCTGAATGGTGGCGGACATTCGACGGCAGCCCAATAGAGCGGACACGCGACTACTACCGCATTGAGGATGAGGATGGTTGCCGCTACTGGGTCTTCCGCGAGGGCCTTTATCAGGAGAGAGACGAGGCGCGAGAGGACAACCCTCCGCGCTGGTTCCTGCATGGGGTGTTCCCGTGACGATCGTCTCAGAACCCCGTTACGCCGAACTCGACGTCACTACAAATTTCACCTTTCTCCGCGGAGGCTCCCACGGCGAGGAACTTGTGAAGCAAGCAGCGGCGCTCGGGCATGCGGCCATTGCGGTTGCGGACGCAAATACACTTGCTGGGGTGGTGCGGGCGCATATCACTGCGAAAGAGGCCGGCATCCAATTCATCGTTGGCGCACGGTTGATTCTTGAAGATGCGCCTTCTCTTCTCGCCTATCCCACATCTCGCGCAGCCTATGGCAGGCTATGCCGCCTGCTGACACGCGGGCAGCGCCGCGCCGAGAAGGGCGAGTGCATTCTGTTTCTCAAAGATGTGGCAGACCATGCTGACGGCTTGATCTTCATCGCACTAAGAGGAGGAAACGATCTCGGCGATGAGAACCAGGACGATGCACGGTTCGAAGAAGAACTCTTGCGCCTCAAACAAACCTTGAACGCGCCGCTCTATCTGGCTGCTCATTACAGCTATCGCGGCGATGACCGTATACGGATTGAGAAATCCGCACACATCGCCAACTGTACGCGTATCCCTCTGATCGCTACCGGGGCTGTTCTCTACCACGCCCCGCAACGCCGCCCACTCCAAGACGTGCTCACCTGTATTCGCGAAAAGTGTACGCTTCCCGAAGCGGGCTTTCGCCTAGAAGCAAATGCCGAGCGGCACTTGAAAGCACCCGCCGAAATGGCCAGGCTTTTCAAGGGCTATGAGGAGGCGTTGGAGCGCACGGTCGAAATCGCGGAACGCTGCCGCTTCTCCCTAGACGAATTGAAATACGAATATCCTGACGAGCCAGTTCCCGAAGGCAAGACCCCGCAAGGGTATTTGGAGGAGATTACCTGGGAAGGAGCGGTCTGGCGCTTCCCGGATGGAATTTCCGATCATGTCCGGAGCACGATCGAAAAGGAGCTCGCACTCATCAAAGAGCTCAACTACGCCCCCTATTTTCTGACCGTCTACGACATTGTTCACTATGCACGAAGCCTCGGCATTCTCTGCCAAGGCCGCGGATCGGCCGCTAACTCTGCCGTATGCTATTGCCTCGCCGTCACGAATGTCGATCCCACCGAGATCGACCTTCTATTCGAGCGTTTCGTTTCGCCCGAACGGCGCGAGCCACCCGATATCGACGTGGATTTCGAACACGAGCGCCGCGAAGAGGTAATCCAATATATCTACGCACGCTATGGCCGCGACCGCGCGGGGCTTGCCGCCACGGTCATCTCTTATAGAGGCCGCTCCGCCGTGCGCGAGGTCGGCAAGGTACTGGGACTTTCCGAAGACACGGTCGCCGCACTCGCGGGTACGATCTGGGGCCTCAGCAATAGCGGGCTGCCGGATAAATATGTACGTGAGGCAGGGCTAGATCCTTCCGACCCACGTCTCGCACGCTGCCTCGCCCTAGCCCATGAACTCATCGGCTTCCCTCGGCATTTATCCCAGCATGTGGGTGGCTTCGTTTTAACACGCGGTCCTCTCTCCGAACTCGTGCCCATCGGCAACGCTGCCATGGAACACCGCACTGTCATCGAATGGGACAAGGACGACCTCGATGCGCTTGGCTTGCTAAAAGTCGATGTGTTGGGCCTTGGCATGCTCACCTGCATTCGCAAGGCCTTCGCGCTTTTGAAAGAGCACTACGACAGGCCTCTCACACTCGGCACCGTGCCGCGAGACGACCCGGCCGTATACGACATGCTCTGCCGCGCCGATTCTATTGGCGTGTTCCAAGTAGAGAGCCGCGCGCAGATGAATATGCTGCCGCGCCTTAAGCCGCGTAACTTCTACGATCTCGTCATCGAAGTCGCCATTGTGAGGCCTGGCCCGATTCAAGGCGACATGGTGCATCCTTATTTGCGCCGCCGTTCCGGCGAGGAGAAAGTTGATTTTCCTTCTCCCCATCCCGATCACGGACCGTCCGACGAGCTACACCAAGTAC
>NZ_JBZMXT010000018.1:0-37812 GCF_058506495.1 Methyloceanibacter sp.
GCTGGCTGCGGGGCTTTCTTTTTGTCTGCTACACTCAGCCTGCGGGGAGGAAGCACAGAGGGAGGTCGGACATATGGACGTGGCGCTCGGCATTCTGGTCATCGCTATACTTGTGGGCTTGACGGTTCTCGCCTTCACGCAAAAGGAGACTTTCCCGAAGATCGCGCTTCCACTTTATTGGGCATCACTGCTGACACTGCTTGGGTTGGCCGGTGAGGCCCTCGGAACAAGGTCCGCCGTTAAGGCCATGCGCCCCTTCATTGATCCGGGAAAGGCAAGTGAGGCTCAGGCTGTGATGGCAACACTCGGCACGCCGTGGTGGGCGATGCTCGGCGTATTGGCCATCGCGGCTTATCTATTTTTCTTGTTGTTTCTCCCAATGATCCTGGGGACGCACAAAAAGATGTAGTGTTCGCGTTCTGCTTCACTCAGTC
Organism: Methyloceanibacter sp.; assembly: GCF_058506495.1. NCBI lineage: Bacteria > Pseudomonadati > Pseudomonadota > Alphaproteobacteria > Hyphomicrobiales > Hyphomicrobiaceae > Methyloceanibacter > Methyloceanibacter sp. The sequence goes on from NZ_JBZMXT010000018.1 coordinate 435, forward strand.
TGCCCGGGGGCGATTAACGTCATTTGCCGTGAAGGGTGGTTTTTTCCATTCGGCGTTCATATATGTTCGTCTTGTGATGGTGATCCCTCCCATCACATTGGTTCCCCCCAAACGGAACCCTAAAGCCCTGCACTCCCCCCGTGCGGGGCTTTGTCTTGTTTGATAGTCGAGGCAAAGAAAAAGCCCGCTCCCCCCGGACCAGGCTTTCCCCCCTAGCGAATGCTAGTTCCCTCAGAAATGATGATGCAAATCTGACCCGCAAGCGTGGCAACAATCGGGCAGCATGGGTTGCTATGTCACTGAAGGAAATACTTTTTCCTGAGGGAAAACTTGCTCAACTTCATAGAGCCTATGAACAGCTCCTTCGCATCTCCTGAGAGTGTGAGCATGACGTCAGGTGGCTTCTTATGGCTACGTTCTGCTGCGGCCCATGGCGCGATGTACGCTCGTATTTGCTAGCTTCTAGTAAACGCGGGGGGAAAGCACAGAGAGGGCTTCCCGTGACATCAAGACGTCTCCCAACACCTCAACAGATCGAGCAGAATCGGGCACGCAGCCGGTGCCAGAGCAGTACCGACTCTCGACAGAAGGTGTGCTGCTATTCGTTAGCGAGCGCGCGGTTCGATGGTGCTATTCGTACTTGAACGAAAGTCTGACTTTGGTCCGGTAGGCTTTGACCTTGCCGTTCTTCACGACCATGTCTTGCTCCACAACTTCGGCCACCCGTAAGTCGCGCAAGCTTTTTGATGCCTTCTGGACGGCCACTTTGCCAGCCTCCTCCCAAGACTTTGAGCTTGTGCCGATGAGATGAACGACTTTGTAGACATTGTCCTTCATAGCGAACTCTCCTTTTGCTCGGATTAGCAGAGGTGCTGCGCCGGTCCCCGGCAACGGTCGCAGGGCCTATTATCGTTGAGTGCCGAGAAAGGGTGAGCATGCACCTGCTGAGGGCCCAATGCCAGGCACCTATCTCGCAATGCAGCAGCCTCTAGCGCGTCACCGTAGCCTTCACGCGTGACAGTAGACTGCTACGGCAGGCCTGCGCGAGGGAAAGCACACCCTACAGAGACCGGCGGACTTTCACTTCCCAGCACGCATTGCTTCGGGATAGAAGCAGGTATGAAGCGGCTCCTAGCGGGTTGCCGCCGCCTCTTTTCAGCCCTGGTGCTTGCACCGGGGCTTCCTTTTGTCTCCGCGTCGATGGTTTGCGTTGCAGCGTTATCCCGTAAGACGCTTGGTGCTGCCCACGTCACGCGGCGAGTTAGTGTCCCTGACCCGGACGCGCTCACTCCCAGAGATGAGAGGTGAGCCGAAGGAGGGGGCCCCGCGCCGCATCCCTGCTTGCTGGCTGCGGGGTTTTCTTTTTGCCGAACTCCATTGATCCCCATCATTGATCCCCATCAAAGTCACCGCACTGCCTGCGGTAGTCCAATAGCAAGGCCGCGCTAGGCGTTGCTGCTCCCTCCCTACGAACATCAATGCTTATGATGGCGGCGGCCCGGTGCTGCATGAGTACCGAGTATGCAGGCCGGGCCTTCAAACCTCGCTTCGCGCGCGCCTCAACGTTCGCCCTGCAGTATACTGAGAATGAGAGGTCGAGACGATGATCGAGAACATGACAGTTACGCAGTTATTGGCAGCGTTTGTCGGCTTGTACATGATTGCGGCAGGTATCGGTTTCCTGCGCGACAGCAACGCCTACGCGAAAATGCTGAGGGAGTTCAGGGACGACACGGCACTTGGGTTTACTACAGGAGCGTTCGTACTCGCCCTTGGTGCTGGGATGGTTGCTGTTCACAACGACTGGACGGGGCCGCTCGCCATTGTTGTATCGGTGATTGCGTGGTGGACGCTCATCAAGGGCTTTTGCTTATTGGCGATCCGAGACCGCTTTCTGCGGGTGGCAGACGCTATCGCGATTGAGAACGGCGCACTGCTTGGCATCCTCATCATCGTCCTGGGGGCTGCGCTCTTGGCTGCCGGGGTTGTTGGGGGCGAACGCGGAGGAAGGCCATGAGCACGGCTGCCATGAATAGCAAAGAACGCATGCAGAAAGCCTTGCTGGACGGCGATATGGACGCCTACGAACGCGAGGCTCAAAGTCGCTTCTGGACCGGAGTTTACCTGCTTGCTAGCTGGATCGCGGTCTGGTGGGTCAGCTTAGGGATCATTGTCTGGTTCTTGTCCGACTGACGAAGACCGCCGCAGCTCGGCCTGCCGTTTGGCTGCTACACTTAGCATGCGCGAGGGAAAGGCGATCAGACGCTGACATCGCGCATATTCTGACCACGGATAAGGCTCGGCAGATTGCTGCGGGGAAAGTCGGACACCCTTACCCGAAGACTTGCGTTGTGATCGTTCGGAACCAACTCGAACCGTAATCGGCCTCAAGGCGCCGGAACTCTGCAGATGCATGGATGGGGCTGATGCCACCCGCTCCCTTTATGGACTCGAGCAGGTTGTCTCCGGGCTCGTAAACGCCCGCGATTGAAATGCCGTAGCCGGGGGCTATCAGGCTGTAGCACGTGTTCGCAAGCTTCGTGCGAATGGGCGGTTCGCCATTTAGCAAACGCGCGACTTGGACAGCGCACACCTTGCCTTGTGCATTCGCCGCGAACGCGGACTTCGGCATGGCACCGGCGATCGCCGCGTCACCCAACACATGAATGCCCGCCTGCAGTGTCGACTCAAACGTAACTGGATCGATCGGACACCATCCTGTCTCGTCCGCAAGCCCTGTCGTTTGGGCAATCTGGGCCGCACGCTGTGGCGGGATCACATTCGCAACATCGACATGGATTTCCCGAGACTCCGTCACCAGCACCTTCTCGGTAGGCTTTACCGCGATCAAAGGCCCAAAATCGAAGACGCCATGCCACTCGATCAGGTCGCCATAGAGCTCCGTCCAAGCACGTTGAAATAGGATCTGCTTTGAGAAATGCTCTTTCGAATCGAGGATCAGCAACTTGGAACGCGGTTTCGCTGCTTGCAGATAGTTCGCAATAAGGCTGGCCCGCTCATACGGGCCTGGCGGGCAGCGAAAGGGGTTTGTGGGCGGCGCAATGGCGACCACGCCGCCATCCGGCATTTCTTCGATTTGCTTGCGCAGCAACAATGTCTGCGGGCCTGCTTCCCACGCGTGCGGCATCAGCTCAGCCGCCGCCTTGTCGTAGCCAGGGATCGCATTCCAGATGATCTCAATACCCGGCGCCATCACCAGCCGGTCGTATGAGAATTCCAAGCCCCCATCCGTCCGGACAGTTTTGGCTACGGGATCGACGCGGTTTGCGCGATCGAAGACCATGTGTACGCCTGTAGCCGCGACGCCATCATAGCCGAAGCGAATGGCTGAAACCGGCCGCAACCCACCAATCACAAGATTGCTGTAAGCACAGGAATAGAAGGTGCGGCGCGGCTCGATCAGCGTCACATCGATCGATGGATTGGCGGCGCGGAGGAATCGCGCGACCGTAGCACCGGCATATCCGCCGCCGATGACGACGACGCGCGCCGCGACAGATTTTACTGGGGCCCCTTGCGCCGACGCGGCCCACACCCATGAGGCAGCCGAGGCGCTGGTAACCACAGCCGTCGTAGCGGCCAAAAACTGGCGACGATTCAACTTTGCATCGTTGGTGCTCATTTAGGACGCTCTGATCTCTTTTCCTGGCACGCGTCCGATCCACGCGGCAGAGGCTGGCCGAGTAGTGCAGGAAATAGTCTTCGCATCAAGACACAGCACTTCAACTGAAAGTGCGTCAGTTCGCGAGATCCTCGGATTTAGGCCCGGCGTGTTCGGCGAGATATTGGGCCATAGCATCGATCTCAGATTCGCTATACCCCTTCGCGATCCGATTCATCACCGTCCCCGATAGTTCGTCGGATCGGTAAGCGAGCATAGCCTCTCGGATCTCTGAGGCCGGACGACCATAGATTTGCGGAAAGTCATCGTTGGGAAGGTTCTTCGCGTGACAACCGGAACAACTTGCCGTGAGCAGAGCAATATCGGCCACGCTCTCACCTGACTGAGCCGGTACGGCGTTGATCGTTACCGCAGCGACTGCGAGGAAACGCAAGGAGTGGCGGCGTAAAAGCTGACGAAAGTGCATGGAAAACTCTTGCTCGATTTCGGCAAGGGCGCAAGGGCGTGCTTACGTCGACCCCGAATGAGTCGCATTCTGGAGTCGACACCGCGTTGTAAGCTACTCAAGCCAAGGGCTCAGCCAAACCAAGCTGGACGTTTGAAATACGCCCAGTCTCGGATGCTGAAATCATGGGCAACCGCAAATTTAGACCTTTCGGTCGCCCTGTAATCTGCCAAGATGGGGATGAGCGATTTTTCAAGTGACGAGAGCTGGAGCAGCACAGTTTGGCTGCCGCTGGGCAAAGTGATGGTGGCAACAGGAGGAAGCACATGAACCAAGAACCCAAGCGCGAGATCTTCTTTGGGGGCTGCCCTCATGATTGTCCCGACACCTGCGCAATGCTGTTTGAGGTTGAAGATGGCATTTTGAAGGGGGTCAGAGGCAATCCGGAGCATCCCATGACGCGCGGGGGCCTGTGTGTAAAGCTCAAGGACTATGAGAAGCGCCACTACCATCCCGACCGTTTGCTCTATCCGCTGCGCCGCACGGGCCCGAAGGGTTCAAAGCAGTTCGAACGCATCTCATGGGACGAGGCACTCGATGAGGTCACCTCTCGTTGGAAAGACATCATCAACGAGTACGGACCTCAGGCGATCGTTCCCTACAGTTATTTGGGCCATCAGGGCCTGGTGCATGGTCTGAATGGTGGAGACGCCTTCTTCAATCGTATGGGCGCGACCGTGTGCGAACGCACGTTCTGCGGTGAAGGCTCGTGTACAGCCTGGTTGCTGACAGTTGGTGCGACTGCTGGCGTTGATCCGGAGAGCTATATTCATTCGAAGTACATCGTCATTTGGGCTTGCAACAGCGTCAGCACCAATTTGCATCATTGGGCCATCGTGAAAGACGCCCAAAAGGCGGGCGCAAAGGTCGTGGTGATCGATGCTTATAAATCGAGAACTGCCAAGGAAGCCGATTGGCATATCTGCCCCAAGCCCGGCACGGATGCGGCCCTCGCCATGGCAGTCATCAATTCGATCATTGATCAGGGCCTGGTCGATGAAGATTACGTCGCCAACTACACGGTTGGCTTCGAGGCGCTCAAAGAACGAGCGTCGACCCGGACGCCGGAATGGGCCGAGCAGATCACCGGTATTCCCGCCGACGATATCCGCAAGTTCGCGCGCGAGCTCGCGACCGAGCAGCCTGCCGCTATTCGCATGGGCGTTGCGCTCGAAAGACACTATGGCGGCGGTCAAACCATTCGCGCCGTTACCAGCATCCCTGCTCTAACCGGAGCGTGGCGTCACGTGGGCGGCGGCGCCACACAGTTCCCGGTTTGGGAGCATCCCTACAAATTTGATGTGATCTGCCGTCCCGATCTGATTCCCGAAGGGACCCGTGTCATCAACAATCTGCAGATTGGGCGCGCGCTCGTCGGCGAGATGGATCTCGACCCCCCAATCAAATCGATGATGTGCTGGAACTCGAATCCCGTCACGCAGGCGCCCGAGACCGACAAAATCGTTCAAGGGCTAATGCGCGAGGATCTGTTCATGGTCTCGGCCGAGCACTTCATCTCCGACACGGCGTCCTATGCCGACATCGTGCTCCCCGCGTCCATGGGCGCCGAGATGGAGGATATGATTCTTTCCTGGGGTCATCTTTACCTGACCTACAATACGAAGTGTGCTGACTCTCCAGGTGAGGCCATTCCGAACAACGAGATCTTTCGGCGTTTAGCCACACGGATGGGCTACGAGGAAGAGAACTTCAAGTGGTCGGACAGCGAATGCTTAGAAAACTATGTCGACTGGGATTCACCAGCCTGCGACGGCATCGACCTGGAGTATATGCGTCAGCACGGCTACGCGCGGTTGAAGGTCGGTACGAAAGACGATCGGGCCCCACACAAGGCAGGTAACTTCCCGACCGAGTCCGGTAAGTGTCACTTCGAAATTGAGGGTGCAACCAACTTCGTCGCCGGCCCCTTCCGTCAGATGTATGACGCGTTCCAGCCGGGTGAAGAACTAGACTCTCTCCCCGACTATATCCCGATGCGGAACTCTCCCGACACGAACCCCGATCTGGCCAAGCGATTCCCGCTGAACATCGTTTCCCCGAAGAGCCACGGCTTCCTCAACTCTTGCTATGCCAATATGGAGCACAAGATTAAGGGACAGGGCGAACAGTTCGTGCTGATCAGTGCAGCAGATGCAGAGCGGCGCGGCATTGTCGATGGTGATCGCGTACAGGTCGCCAACGAGCAAGGCGCCTTCAAAGGTGTTGCGAGAATCAGTGAGGATGTGAATCCCGGTATCGTCGTTGCGACGCTCGGCTATTGGCGCCAGCTCAATCAGGGCACGGTGAATTCGATCAGCTCGGCGGAGTTTACGGATATGGGTCATGCCCCGTCTTTCTCCGACAATCTTGTTGAGGTAACGCTCAGCAACTAAGACGGGCTCGGAACACGGATGCCCAAAGACAGCTTGGGTGAACTTGCGTGCCGGTTTCTTTGCGTTGGACAACAACGGTCTTACGTCGCTGGTGAAGTCAGCATGCCAGCAGCATGGCCGCTAGGACATTGCACTATGCTCAAGCAGATCTTGCTCTTGTGGCTTTCCACTCGGCCAATACCTACTGAAGCGAAGTCTGTCGGTGCTTTCCTAATCTGGAGCGCCGATGAGAGAGACTGGCGCGTCAAAGGGCTGTCCCTTCGCAAGGTTGTAGAATTCACGGGCTATCCGGCCGCGATTGTTGAAAGCACAGTCGACGAACTCAAAGAGACTCTCGTCATTGCAGCCGGAGAAGTGCGTAAGGGCGTCATCAATTGCCAGCTCGATGTACTTCACATGACGCGAAGCAGCAGCATTCGACTCGCCGAAGCAGGCTATCGCGCCGAATTCGAAGCCGTATTCGGCTACCTCGAGGCTATGTCGCCCGATATGGAGTCGCGAATGGAGACTGTAGTCCCGTTCCCGGGCCACAGCTGAGGCGGGTCGAAGTCCGGTTGCGAAAGTAACCTCGCTCGAGGTCCGCTTAGTTGTCCCAAGCAACACCGGCTGGGAGCTTGTAAGTCCATGGTAGCCCAGCATTGCGCCAGCCGTTTTTGGCGCGCCTTCCATCAGGCGCCTTATCGCCCTCAAACCCTTCGACGAGATTCCAGACATTGGTGTAACCCGCGCCAATGAGCTTTCGCGCCGCAACCGCAGACCGAGAGCCAGACCTGCAGCTGACAAAGATTGGGTCTGACTTCGTCCTCCCCTTAGCCGCGACAACTTCGTCGACATTGGCAACGAAGTCGTCGTTCACCACCATGCGATACTGCCCCGTTTCGGGGTCTACCTCGTGTGTTGCGAGTGCGATCGGAACAATCTTGTCGACACCCTCCGCAAGCCCAACGAACATCACCTCTATCGGGTCGCGGACATCAATAAAGAGAATGTCGGGGTTCTGGGTTAGAGCGCGGTGCGCCTCTTCCGGCGTCAGATAAAGCCCCAGAGGCGTGGCCTTCGCTGGCTTGATCGTCGCAGTATCGATCTCGGACTGGATCGCCGCGTTATCCGCGTTCGCACCAGGGAAACCTAGCGCGAGAAAAGTGAGGGTGGCTCCAGCAAAGATGCTTTTGAATACTTTGCGTGACATTGCCTTGTCTCCCAAGAGGTCGGCCTCAAGGCCGGCGAGCATGATATTATTATAGCAGCAAACCAACCTTTGATCAGTGACGCAGATCACCTATCGACTCGTCTCGGGCTATAGACCCGCAGATTTGAGGACGATTGTCTGACAGCAGCCTCATTTCTCTGCAATGCTAAGACTTTGCCGGGGGGACCAACTTGAGGGGATTGTAATGAACAGAATTATGGTGGCCTGTGGCATGGCTTGCGCTTTGGTTGTAGGCGCCTTTACGTTCTCGGCAACACCAGCAAACGCAGGTGTTTATGTGAGGGCTCCGGGCGTTCGGGTCGGTGTCGGTATCGGGCCGCGCTATTATCGCCCCTATCGCTATGCCCGACGTCCCTACTACCGCAGCCGTTACTACGGACCCCGCCCCTATAAACGCCGCTGGCGTCGGCGGGCACGGCGTGCCTATTACTGGTAGATAGCTCCCGCGATTTTTACGCCAAGAGCTCTCCGAGGCATTACGTAACGAAAAGTTGCGGCGCGCTTTAGCGCGCCGATGGTTCCATTCGGCCTTCGCCAGGAACCCAAGCCAATTGCTATCTCCAAACCTGAACGTCAGCTGTATGGGCGGTTCATTCGTGGTTCAAGCGGCCTCGCGTTCAATGCGTGTCGTCAGGCCCTGAACTGGCAAAGACGAGCCTCTCCCCTGCGATCGAGTGCGGAGCGTCAGGGCGTTCCGCACTCCTCCCGATGAATCGGGGGGCAGATGTGCAACATGAGGTGGCGTCATGAGTAAATTCGCAATGCTTGCGACTAGCGTCGTTCTGGTAATCTCGTGGGCGGGCGTAGTGGGTCTCGTCACGGTCTTCTTCGCGACAATCTGAACGCGACACTTCGGATGGCGGCGCCGCTCTCCCGGTCAAGTGATCGACACGGCCGCGTGAACGAGTGAGAGCTTCAGCGCACTTCGTTCGGACTCAGCGTGCTTCGCAACGTGGGCCGCGGGTATCTACCCTCAGATCAACACAAGCCCACCAGCAATTCCGCGACGGGTGCCTTGATAAGGAGAGATACCATGAAGGCGATCATGCTTGCTCTTACGATCCTCGCAGCCACCGGCGCACCGGTTCTCGCTGACGGTTTCCCGAATCCCTACCAGACGAATTTCGACCGATAAGCGGCGCTCACTCGCGCGAGGCCTTTGCTTGCCCCTCCCTGGCCGAGGACTTCTGATCTAACTGTCTGCGAGTGATCCGACGAAAAGATACGGTCGTTTTGTGGGTATCTGGCTGCGTTGACTCCTTGCCCCCGAGCCATCCGCAGCCCGGTACCTCCATTAGCCCCGGCGCCCTCGTACTGGGGCTTTTATTTGCCAGCGGCAATCCGAAGACTGCCGAGTGCTTAGAGCGTTGGTGCGTCCCCCTAGGAGCCCCGGCCAAGGAACGGAGAGCAGCGGCCGGGGCTCAGGACCACCTCAAGCCAGCGGGAGTGGGTTCTCAACCGCGGTGGTCAAAAGGGAAACGGCACTGCCCTGCTCACGGATTAGTGGGTTGCCAAATTTCAATTCGTCGGTTGGATGTGCTGAAAGAGGTGCGGGTACACCGCCGACTGCGGATTAATCAGGGAGGCGGTCTATGCAATGGACAGAGGTAGGAGCTTTCGCGTTGTTGGTCATCGGATCGGCTGCGAGCGCCGAGACGCGCGGACCGGAAGCCGAGCACACGGGGAACGCGACGAGTGCTGGCACACCTTCAATTGAGGATACCTGGGCGCGCATGGCCACCGAAATGGGCAAAAATCTCCCCATGGCGGTGGATGACAAGACTACTTGGCTGACCGTATCGAATGAAGGAGCCGTGCTCGTGTCGACATTTCGGATTGATCTGCCGAAGGAACAGATCCAAGCGACCAAAGAGGAGATGGAGCGCGCCGCCATTGAGAACACATGCCGCGGAACCGAAAGCGGCCAAGAGTTACTCGATGCGGGTGGCGTCCTAAGGCAAGTGTTCTACGATAGCAATGATGAGCTTGCCGTTACGATTGATGTCGATAGCAAGTCCTGTCGCCAGCGCTGACGCGCGTCATCCAAAGGTGAGCGGTACAGCACCGATCTGCTGCAATAGGCTGAGCATGTCTTCGGCGCCGTCATGCTCCGTAATCTTCCCGTCAACGATCGTCTCTATATCGACCCCTGAAATTTCGAAGGCCCTGCCAGACGGCGGGTAGCCGAACTACTCCCCTGTTTGCGTGCCCGTCAGCGTCCATTTAACGATCGTCTTGACGCCGTGCTCGATAACGTAGTCGACCTTGATGTGCCAATCGGGAAACGCGGCAGCTTGCTCCCTGATGAGCCTCTTTACGCCTTCGATACCGCTACCCAGACCGAAAGGGGCGATCCGATTGACGTAGCCCGGCGCATAGATTTGGCCGAGCACCTCGAACTTCTTTTGGTTGATGACCTCATGGTAAAATCTGTAGAGAGGGTTGTCTTCGTTGAACATGGGCGCCCTACTCGTCAGATGGATCGAGCCGCAGCGCCCGACCCTCCGCGCCGTCGATCACAATATAGAGCGTGCCGTCAGGCCCGCTGGCAAAGCCGCGGCTTATTCGAACGTCCGCCACTGCCGACGCGGCGAATAAAGAGATCGCAAAGGCAGTGGAAACGACTAAGGCGGTGGCGACTGCACGCACGGATTAAGTCCTCCGGGTCCAAAGCATAAGTTTTCGTTCGGCATAGAGGCCAACGCTTTCAGGCCATTTGCCGGCCGAGGCACGACTTGCCATCTGAGTGTCTTCACACAGTATGTCGTCCCGATGACTTACGCGACACTTGGGCCTTCGCGCGCGTTTCACAAGCCATCGCTGGGTTTTGAACAAGGTCGCCATAGCAATTGGCGAACGCAACGTTAGAATCGCGCTTCAATATCCGGTGTGCATACCAAAACAGCATCTGCGCAGGATGCTGGGGATCGCGAACAAATGTCAGGCGAGTGGGGTCTTTTGGCGGTTGCCGCTTTGGTATTCGTCTATGCACTTTTGGGCAGACGGCTGTCCGACAGCATTCTCACAGCGCCCATGCTGTTTCTCTTCGCGGGGTGGGGCTTCCAAGCCTTGGGCCTGGTCGAACTTGACCAAGGCACACACGGTCTGTACATCCTCGCGGAGGTCAGCCTCGTCGTTCTACTCTTTGCAGACGCTGCAGCGATCGATCCTCGGCGCCTGTGGAAAGGGGCCTCTATCCCTGCGCGGATGCTCGTCCTTGGTCTTCCACTTGCCATCCTATTGGGCTTCGGCACGGCCTTCGGCCTGATGCCAACATGGCCGCTGTGGGAACTGGCCCTGGTCGCGGCGATCTTGGCGCCCACCGATGCCGCGCTTAGCCAGCCGATCATCACCGACCCACGCGTCCCAAAGAGGGTCAGTCAATCGCTGTCAGCAGAGAGCGGGCTCAACGATGGTTTCGCACTCCCATTCGTTATCTTTTTTGGATGCTTTGCCGTTGGTGGGATCCATGACCAGCTGCAGGTGCCCTGGTGGGTCTTTGTCGGCGAGCAGGTTGGCCTCGGCGCGCTGATGGGGGTCGCTGTTGGGTATGGCGGCGGTTGGCTACTACGCATTGCGCAAGACCACGGGCTGACATCCGACCGGTTTGGCGGCATTGCGGTCCTTGCGCTTGCGGGACTTGCCTATCTTACGGCGCATGCAGTTGATGGAAACGGCTTTCTGGCCGCATTCACCGCAGGCCTCGCGTTTGGCGAAGTTCTTCGCGGACGAAGTCACTTTGTGTTCGAATTCATCGAGACGGAGGGGCAGATCCTAGCTGTTCTGTCCTTCTTTGTGATCGGCGCTGTCCTGCTACCTGTGGGCTTGCCAAACGTGACATGGGCGATGGTGGCCCTTGTGCTGGCGAGTCTGTTCCTTGTGCGTCCAGTTGCAATCTGGCTGTCACTCGCTGGCACTGGGGTCCCTTGGGAGGAAAAGCTGTTCTACGGGTGGTTCGGCCCACGCGGGCTGGCCACTGCACTCTTTGCTCTTCTGGTCCTCGATGCCTTCGACCTCCTCCAGATGCGCGATGAGATCTTGGCTATTGCGGCGCTTGCTGTATTGGCCAGTTCGATTCTTCACGGATTGACGGCGGCGCCCGCGGCTCGGTCGTTCGAGAAGGAGACCGACGCTAAGGAAACCCACGCCGACAGCCCTCTCACAGACACGTGATGGACGGACGGTGATCTACAGCATCCGACGCGCGCGTTGAAAGATCGTATCTAACAATCTCTCAACGGAGACTTTTATGAAAGTTTTGCGCCTACTCACCGTTCTCACCCTTACGCTGTTCACCGCCTCCGCTGCCAGTGCCGCAGAGAAGGACATTGTCGACACCGCGGCCGGCGCCGGTCAGTTCGAAACGCTGGTTGCCGCAGTTAAGGCTGCTGGTCTTGTTGACACGCTGAAGGGTGATGGTCCCTTCACCGTATTTGCGCCGAACGACGAAGCGTTCAAAAAGCTTCCCGCCGGCACGGTCGAGGATCTCCTGAAGCCCGAAAATAAGGACAAGCTCGTCTCTATTCTGACCTACCATGTTGTTCCGGGGAAGATCATGGCGGGCGACATCGCTGGCAAGGAGACCGAGGTAAAGACTGTTCAGGGCGACAAGCTCGACGTCAACGCCAAGGACGGCGTGGTGGTGGATAAGGCCAAGGTCGTGAAGGCTGATATTGTCACGTCCAACGGCGTGATCCACGTCATCGACTCGGTCGTGATGCCTAACTAAATTTGTCCACGACTTAATAATTGCAACGGGCTTCGGCGACTAGTCGGAGCCCGTTTCTTTTTAACAGCGCCACGGACGGGTAGCACGTTTCCACGTCCGACGGATCGGTCGGCATACAGTCCGGCAAACCTCCCAGCGACGCACGCGGACGCGTAACCAGCTCGGGTACGAATCGGACGACGTAAATACCTTCCCTTCATGAAACTAGCGCTGGAGCTGTGCAGTTCGAGTGCTATGTCTCGGTCGGTGTATTCGCGACTTGGCGACCGTCGTGACGTTCAGCCGGCCAGAGAGCAAATCGTCCGGCAACCTTGTCTTTATCCAGAAAGCGTGTTCGCGCTGTTCGGCACCGGCCCCGCGCGAGACATCTTTCCCCAGGTTTCCCCCGAGGAGTCCAATCAGAGCGATCGCCGAGATGGCTAGGGTTATATGCCGACATAAGTTCATCGCCGCCGAGTGTGATTCGGCGGCGATGAACGGCGCGTTTAGCGACTTACTTGATAATCGGTTTACGTATCAGCGCCACTAGCCGTCACGCTTCCGAAGCTCATCCAGGCTCCACGGTCCCCCACCTGCAAAGGCGAAATAGAGAAAGATGAAGCAGTAGAGGATGGCTGCATCGCCACCGTTCTGTAGCGGATAGATGCTCTGGGGTGCATGGAACTGCCAGTAGGCCACTGCCATCATGCCCGAAAGGATGAAGGCCATAGGCCGCGTGAATAGGCCAAGGACGAGCAAGATACCGCCGATGATTTCCAACCAACCGCCGATCCACATCTGCGACATAAACTCGGGTGCCCCGCGCTCTGTCGCTGGAAAATTGAAAATCTTGGCCGTCCCATGCGCCATAAAGATCAGTGCTGAGACAATGCGCAGGATGCTTAGAATGCGCGGAGCCCACTCAGTTTGAAGTTTATCGGCCATATTAGCGTTCCCTCCAAAGAATCGCATACGAACGCCTGCAAGCTTAGCTCGCAAAAATCGGTCCGTCATGTCACCAGGTTAATGGAAGATGACCACCCAGATGTGAAAAAGGGGAGCCCAACGGGCTCCCCTTCCACATTTACTCGTGTCGCCACGCGTTTCGCGCGACCACCAGCGGTGCTAGGCGGCTGCCGTAACTCTTGTCGGAACCTCGGCGACGGTCTTCAGGATCTGAGACGCAATGGCGTAGGGATCGCCCTGCGAGTTCGGGCGACGATCCTCAAGATAGCCCCGGTAGCCGTTCCTGACGAAGCTGTGCGGCACACGGATGGAAGCACCACGGTCAGCAACGCCATAGGAAAACTTATTCCATGGCGCGGTCTCGTGCTTACCGGTCAGACGCATATGGTTGTCAGGTCCGTACACGGCGATGTGGTCTTGCAAGTTCTTCTCAAACTGAGCCATGAGCGCCTTGAAATACTCTTCACCTCCAACGTCACGCAGGTAGGCGGTGGAGAAATTCGCGTGCATCCCCGAGCCGTTCCAGTCGGTGTCACCCAGCGGTTTACAGTGATACTCGATATCAACACCGTACTTCTCGGTCAGACGCTCAAGCAAGTAGCGCGCCATCCACATTTCGTCGGCAGCTTTTTTGGATCCTTTGCCGAAGATCTGGAACTCCCATTGGCCCTTGGCCACTTCGGCATTGATGCCCTCGTGGTTGATGCCGCACTCAAGGCACAGATCGAGATGCTCTTCAACGATCTGGCGCGCAATCGAACCGACCTGGCTGTGGCCGACACCGGTGTAGTATTTGCCCTGCGGTTCCGGGAAACCCTGATCAGGGAAGCCGAGAGGGCGGCCTTCTTTATAGAAAAAGTACTCCTGCTCGAAACCGAACCAGGCGCCTTCATCGTCAAGAATGGTCGCGCGCTTGTTCGACTCGTGCGGCGTGCCGTCCGGGTTCATCACTTCGCACAGAACAAGTGCGCCGTTGGTACGAGACGGATCTTCGAAAATGCGTACCGGCTTCAAGACGCAGTCGGAGTTGCTGCCATCGGCCTGCAACGTTGAGCTGCCATCAAAGCCCCACTCCGGGAGCTGATCTAGCGTTGGAAAGCTATCGTACTCTTTGATCTGGGTCTTGCCACGCAGGTTAGGCACGGGCGTATAGCCGTCCAGCCAAATGTACTCGAGCTTAAACTTGGTCATTGTGAGTCCTTCTGAGTTAAACGACAGTTCGGATGAATCCCACCATGGCCGCGAGAGGCTAGCGGCCATCTGTTCCGAAAAGCATTTTTTGTGCCAGTGCGAACATCATCCGCACGCGCAACAAATCAGACCGTCGTGCTAGCCGAAGGCGCGTGTCTCTAGATTGTTTTTTGTACAATCTTATCAGCTTCTTAGTAACACGCCGTCAGCTGATACTTTTCTGCATCGGTCCAGCAAGCAAAGGGTCTGCGAGTTGGTGCGAGCTCATGCCACGGAATGGAGCAGAAGAAGTACTGCTCAAATGTTCGCCACTTCGCGATTATTTTGTGCAAGCCACTCCGTGGTTTCGATATAGCTGACTCAAGGTGTCTCGCGGTGATTCTGCCGTACGGCACACACAACAATGGAGGAAACCATGACGGCAAACGCGCAAGGGGGGACGGCAAAGATAATTCCCTTTCCGAAAGGCGACCGCTCGGGATCGAGTGGCGACCAGCACGGCTTTCACACAGCTGACGATCTTCTGGCGTCAATGCGCATAGCCTACGTGGACTATGGGAGCGGCTCCTATCACGAAGCGGCCATTCAAGACGCGCGGCAGCATTCCCACGAGCAATGACGGGCAAATACTAGACCCGTTGCCGGAAGAGCTCGCCGAAGACTGAGCATAGCCGTTTCTTTTGAGGCAAAAGGCCTCACACAGATTGTCTAGACCATCAGATTCTTGCAGAGCGCTCAGCATGCGGTGTGTCCAGCTCCATCTGCGCGAACATCGATAGGATGGGTTCATCGGTCAGCGTTACCTCTTCAAAGTCACCAAAACCATTGAAGCGGTTTGCTAGCACGCGGCCATACGCGCCTACTTGGCCAATCTCTAGGTAATCGCCCTCCCCAACAGCATCGGGCAAAACGAATGGCCCAGGCAGATAATCGGCACTGTCGCAAGTTGGGCCGTAGCAGCTGAAAGCTGTCTTCGCCGGCCCCACGTCTTCGCGATCCGGAGTGACACAGCGCACGGGGAACCGAAAACCGGAATAAGCGGCATCGAACAGAGAACCAAAGGCGCCGTCGTTGATGTAGAGCGTATTCCCGCGGCGCGCATCAACGCGCACGATCACAGCCTCAGCCTCGGCGACCAGCGCGCGCCCCGGCTCGCACAATAATTCGCAAGCGTGCTTGACCACCAACGCATTCGCGGCCTTAGCAATCTCGTCGATATAACAATCGAGGGCCGGCGGGTCTGAATGTGGATATCGCGCTGGGAAGCCGCCGCCAATGTTGATCGCATCGACCATTACACCGGACGCGACGATGAGCTGCCCGACCTGGTTCAAAGCTTCGCAAAATGCGGCGGGAACCACAGCCTGCGACCCAACGTGGAAGGTTATGCCGAGGCGTGCTGCATGCTGGCGCGCTCTCAGGAGAAGAGGAGGCGCTTCTTCGGCGCTGGCTCCATACTTTCCTTCAAGCGGGATAAGACTGTGTGTGTTGGGGCAGGCAACCCGTAAGTAGAGCATTAAGTCCTCTGCTCCGCCTGTCGCCGCGAGTATCTTGCCCAGCTCATCATGAGAATCGAAAGCGAAGCTCCGCGCGCCAAACTCGCTATAGGCCTGCGCGATGGCGCCTCGCGACTTGACAGGGTTCATGTAATAGAGCTCCGCGCCATCGATGGACTTGACGCGCTCCATCTCGGCGAGCGAGGCGACGTCAAAGCTGCGAATACCGGCCGCAGCCACAGCATCGAGAATAGGTTGCGAGTCATTGGCCTTGGTTGCGTAAAGCACGCGCCCCGGGAAGTTATATAGAAACCACTTTGTCGCGCGTGTCGCCGCATGGGGCCGAAATGCCAAGATGGGGCGCTCCGGGTTATGCTGACGAAGATACTCTTCCGCGCAGGAGAACACTTTCATTCGAAAATCTCATCCAGTCTTGTGAAGCCGTTTCGGCGCCTCGCACCTAGCCCTGCTCGGTACTGTCGGAGCTACGCTTCGGAGCCTTCAACACAGTCGTTCCGGCACTTGACAGTTCTGGACTTTGCAGCAGCCCGAACGTCTTCTGCGCGGCGAGGCGCACCATTGCAGCCGTGTAAGCATGGAGTTCGGCGCTATCGACTGCTCCGTCCCCATTGCCGACGGGCGCAAGATCTGCGTTGCCAGAGAGGCCTTCAATCAGATAGCGCGTGAACAGACCAATGTCGTACTCAAGATCTATGAGAGCACGCTGACCGCGATCTGCTGATACCAACACTGTTAGAGGCGACTGGGCCTTCCCAGGAAGCGCGCTGCGCTTTGTCTCCGGAATATTCGGCGGGAGGATATAGTTTCCGTGGTCTCGGCCAAACGAGCTCTCCAGCAGAACGACGACCTGCTCTGCGCCTAACTCTGCGAGGTTGGCGTAGAGAGTTGAAAGCGGATAGCCCCGCCGCTCCTCGCGATAAGCCTCGGCTTCGACGGGTAGCAAATAGGCTTCGTCCTGGGAGGCGTTGACGGCTCCGTGACCCGAAAAATAGACGAAGACCCTCGCGTTAGGACGTGCCTGTACAAGGCGCTTCAGTTCTCCATCCGAACCGGGAACGGGTCCAAACACGCGCTCCAAATCAGCCCGCCCCGCATTTTGCAGATCGATGACTTGGTCCTGTCGGAAACCCATATGCTCGGTGAGAAACAAGTACATCGCACCTGCATCATGCCGTGCAGTACGGGCGGTCGGCAGATTCTCATAGGTGTGGTTGCCAATAACCACCGCGATCGCATTCTCGTCTTCGCGCATCGTCGGCATCGCGCGGTATAGCTCGCGAATGCGGCTAAACGACTTCACCACGTTGCCGCTTAAGCTACCCGGCCGCGGCATTTGGCTTGGCGGCGTGCTGCACAACTGGATATCCCCCTCCTCCTCGATGCGCCACACATCCTTCAAGGGCAGATGCCCAGAGATCTGCACACAAGAACGGCACCAAACAACGCCGTAGCGGCTGTACAGGTCGTCCAACTGTTTTTGACTAAGTCCGTAAGGTGGAGGCAAGCATTCAGGCAGGCAGGCCCTTGCCATCACGGACGGCCCGTGCGCGTCACGCAGCTTCGCCAGCAGATCTTCCGGTAGGCAGTCGATGTCGAGTTGACCCTCTTGTCGAAACGCAGGTGGGGCCAGGGGTGTGGCGGGGTTTTCCGGCACGGCTTCCGCGGCGGGTACCACTGGGGTGTCTACATCGGGCGCCAGATCAGCGATGGTCGTATCTGCTTCAGAACTGATGACGGCCCCTGTTTGAGCTGCGCTATCCCCCATCACTTCCATACCCTGCGCAGCGCCTTGCGAGACGGGCACTGCATACGCGGCGCCTGCAATCGCTGCGGCAACGCAGAAAAACAGCAAACTTTGATTTCTGGAGTTCCCCGCCATCGTAATCCTGAAGCCTTATGTTCGCGAAGCACGCTAGAGCGACCGCGCAAAGTCTTCAAGGCGTCTCTGCCGAATCCGGTCGCGCAGGCAACGTTTTGAGAAAAGCAGCGATAGCCTCCCGGTCGCTAGCGGGCAGCCGCGCCATGTTTTCCTGGACTGGTATCATGGACTCCCCAACCACATCGAAGTCAGGGTCCGACCCTGTCTCAAGGAAGTAGACGATATCCTGCTGGCTCCAGTCCCCTATGCCCTCCGGGCTGGTTGTGATGTTGGGCGCATCGCCCCTGCCCTCCGGACTCTTCGCGCCAGCAAACGCTTCGCGCGCAATAACGCCCCCCAAGGCATTTCGAGGGCTGTGGCACTCCGTGCAATGGCCTGGCCCCAACACCAGGTACCCGCCTCGATTGACGGATTCGGTAGTATCAGGGTCAGGCACAAAAGTTTTCCCGTCTACATAGAGTCGCTGAAAGATACCCACGCCTCGGCGAATGTTGTATGGGAAGCGAAGGTCGTTATCGCGAACCGCGCTTCGCACCGGAGGCAACGTGTCGAGACAGGCCTTGAGGTCAATGAGATCCGAAAAGCGCATGCGTTGATACGATGTATACGGAAATACCAAATACAGATGAACGCCGCCAGGGGCGACGCCGCGTTTCATCGCGTTCACAAAATCCAGCGTGGACCAGCCTCCGATGCCACTCTCTGGATCCGGAGAGATATTCGGCGCATAGAATGTGCCCACATCTGTCCTGAGACAGCGACCGCCGGCAAGCTGCGTCTCGTCCTCGATGTCGAGACTGTCGCAGGCCCCGACGGGCACGGCATGGCACTCCGCGCACCCACCAGCGATGAATAAGTTTTTGCCGTTCGAAACATCCGGTGCGTGATCCGGCAGGTCCGAAGCCGTGAACACAACAGGTATCGTGAGGATGTAGAACGCAGCCCCTGCGGCTGCAACGAACGCTAACCCGAGAACAAGGAGCGTTCGCATCGCCACTCAACCTCCATAAGCCTGCTTTATCGAGTCACGGTAACGGCAACTCTCTTCCGGCGCCCACCACATCCCAACCCCTTTGCACTGCGGGCCGTGCGGCGATGGCATGGTACCATCGCTTGATGTTGGGGTAGTCTTGAACATCCACCGGCTGGATTGGATACCTCGCGATCCAGGGCCAGATCGCTATATCGGCGACAGTATAGTCACCCGCCACGTACTCGACATCGCCCAAACGCTTCTCAAGAACGCCCCAGAGACGACGAGCCTCGGTCGTGTAGCGCTCTTCAGCATACGGGCTTTTGCCTGGGTGATACGAAACGAAGTGATGTACTTGACCTAGAAACGGGCCGGCGCCGCCCATCTGCCACATCAGCCACTCATGCGTCCGCCATTTGCCCTCGAAGTCACTCGGCATGAGCAGGCCTGACTTCTCTGCGAGATAGAGCAATATCGCGCCCGACTCCATTAGCTGCAGTCCGTTGTCGTGATCGACGATAGCTGGGATCTTGTTGTTCGGAGAGATCTTGAGGAATTCGGGATCGAACTGCGCGCCGTTCTCGATGTCAATGCGGTGCACTCTGTACGGCAACTCGATCTCCTCAAGCATGATCGAAGCCTTCTGCCCATTGGGTGTCATCCATGTGTAGAGGTCGATCACGCGCTCAATCCCTTTATACATTCAGGTAACTCTTCGAAATTCCCGGTCTGATTCATTAAGTCTTCACCGCTTCGCCGCGGTATCGCCTGAAACAGGTCGCGTCAAGGTCACAGCGCATGTTTAGCCAATGGAGTATGGCCGAGTGAGCGTGGCGCCAGCTTGAGGGGGATGGGTATGCTCAATCCAACAGAACGGGAGCAACAACAAGGAACAAGCGCCGAGCCGCTCTAAAGCGAACGGACGCTGTTTTCCATTTGCTTCACCACACGCCCCGGCAGCGCTCTCGCGCAATTCGGCCGCTCCTGGTTTGGTCGGGTAAACGGCGGCGCGACGCTTCAAGCATTCTCCATGTCTGGTCTCGCGGGCGTTGCATCAATCGGCAGTGCGCCGATGCCCGGGCGCCATCTCGGACTACACGCGCCGTTTTTCACACCCGCGCCGCTTCGAAAAGGTGTGAGGCTCGACGAGGTCACAACGCACCTTGCGAGCTTTGCGGCCAACAGACAGCCGATTGAAACCGGTCCGCTTCAGCTTACACGGACTCACCGTACTTTGACCCTGAGGCCAACTAAGCCACGCCCGGAACTCGACTGGCTGGCGCTGCAGTGTTTCAACGCGTTCGACTCATATGCCGATAGGCCGGAAACGATCGAGGGCGAGCAGCCCCATCTAAATCCTCACCAACGCCTACTCCTCAGGAGTTTTGGTCAGCCAAATGTGATGAGCGAATACCGTTTCTCGCTCACGCTGACCGGACCACTGGAGGAAGATCAAAGTGAGCGTCTCTCAAATGCCCTGCGCCCGTTGGTCTCAGATGTCTGCGACGTTGGCATTCGGGTAGATGGACTTTCATTGATAGGCAGCGTGAAGGAACAGACTGCAGGCCAACCTCTGGCAACCAATTCCGGGAGGCCAGTCCGGCTCCTTGGCCGGTATTCCCTCGCGGGCCGATGTTTTGCTGGGGTCAAGCGGGTCCCGTCACAGCCTCAGTTTTGACACAGGCATCGCCCAGTTTGTGGACATTGGGGGAACAGGGGATTCCAATGCCTAACTACGCTGAAATTCTATCTTTTCTCGCCGAAAATCCTCCACACCAGGAGGGTGAGTGCGAACTTCACGCCTCACTCTTGGAATTGCTGGCGAAGTGCTTGCGGAACGAGCAGGTCGCAACTGATGACGATTTCGCTGATTTTGGGGACATAATCGGGATATCGATCAACTAACCCGGAAACTTAACATTCGACCGCGGCCATCTTGGACGGACTTGAGCCGCATCAACGCCAACCCGCTCTTTTCGCTTGAAGTTCGAATGTGCACCTGCGGTAACTGCTAGGTTCTTATGGCTTATCGCCAATCGACCCGGTTCATTTGCACGCAAGGGACTGAGGGTGCTAATTGAGCAGCTAGATGGGATCGCCTGGGCGCTGTAGAAACCAGCATTTTTCGACCCAATCTCTAGGAGTTGACCGACATTATGAGGGAGAGCGCAGCCTTGAAGCCAGCGGATGTCGAAGCAAAGAGTTCGGCTGAAGACATTATACGCTGCTTCACCGAGAGCATCGCCAATGGCGATCACGACAGCACACCCTATCCGCACTGGGTGCTGAAGAACTGTTTTCCTGAGGACACGATCCAAGACATCCAGAGCCTGCCCTTCCCCGCTCCGTCACTTGATGGCGTATCCGGCAAGCGCGAGCTTCACAACGCGACCCGCAAATACTTCGATATCGAGAACCGTGACAAGCACGACTCCGTGAATGCCATTTCAGAGGCGTTTCAGGACAAGCGGATTACGGACACGATCGAGAAGGTGTTTGGTACCGACTTGGCGGGCACGTATTTGCGTATTGAATTCGCGCAAGATACGGATGGCTTTTGGTTGGAGCCCCATACTGATTTGGGTGTGAAGTCTTTCACAATGCTCCTCTACCTGTCCGACGAAGAAGGGCATGACGATCTCGGAACCGATGTCTACGACGCCAACAAAAAGCATGTTGCCCGCTCACCGTTTGCGCCCAATCTTGCATTTGTCTTCGTGCCTGGCGGCGACACCTATCACGGCTTTGAGCGGCGCCCCATCAAAGGCGTCCGGAAATCACTGATTATCAACTACGTCACGGATGAATGGCGCGCGCGCGAACAGCTTGCCTTCCCCGAGGCGCCGATTGACTAGGGCGTCCGCGCTAAGACGCGTTACCAATCAGATTAGTAAACGAGAGAATGGCCGGGTTCGTCCCGGCCATTTCCGTTATGGTTCTCGAAAATCGGATTGATCGAGCGACGATGGGGAAAGCCACATGAGTAAAGTAGCGTGGATCGGGCTTGGTGTGATGGGCTACCCGATGGCAGGTCATATCAAGAGCAACGGGCATGATGTCACCGTCTTCAACCGCACCCACGAAAAGGCTGAGAAATGGGTCAAGGAACACGGAGGAGCGCACGCAGCGACACCGGCAGAGGCTGCAGCGGAGGCCGATTTCGTCTTCACCTGCGTTGGAAATGACGACGACCTGAGCTCGGTGACATTGGGCCCAGACGGCTTCTATCGTTGGATGAAGACTGGGGCTGTTCATGTGGATCACACCACCGCTTCGGCGGAAATTGCGCGTGAGCTCCATAAAGTCGCAAAGAGTAGCGGCGCAGGCGCGCTCGATGCGCCGGTGTCTGGCGGTCAGGCGGGGGCGGAGAACGGCACGCTCACCGTCATGACCGGAGGCGATCAAGCAGACTTTGCCCGCGCAAAGCCCGTGATCGAGTCGTTCGCTAAAGCCGTGAATCTGATTGGTCCCTCAGGTGCCGGACAGCTCACCAAGATGGTGAACCAGATATGCATCGGTGGCCTGATTCAGGGGCTAGCAGAGGCGCTAAACTTCGGCATGCGCGCGGGCCTCGACATGGAGAAAGTGGTCGCAACGATCTCTCAAGGCGCCGCACAGTCTTGGCAGATGGACAATCGCTGGAAAACAATGATCGCAGGCGAGTTCGAGTTCGGCTTTGCCGTCGATTGGGTCCGTAAGGACTTTAGCATCTGCCTAGACGAAGCGCGCCACAATGGTGCGACGCTGCCGGTGACGGCGCTCGTCGACCAGTTCTATGCCGATGTTCAGGAAATGGGTGGGCGACGCTGGGATACGTCCAGTCTCATTGCTCGACTCAACCGAGATCTTTCGAAGCCCTAGTCCCACGAGTCGACGTCCACATAGCTCAGACGCAAATCATGTACGCCCCTCTTCGGCGGCGTAGCTGAGCGGCAAGGCCGTCGTGAACTTGATCTGCTCCATGGCAAAGGCCGAGCTCACATCAGTGAGCTCGATTTTGGCGATGAGCCGCTTGTAAAACGAGTCGTAGCGTTCAATGTCGGGAACCACCACACGCAACAAGTAGTCGATCTGGCCACTCATACGGTAGAACTCGACGACCTCCGGGAAATCCGAAAGCGCCGCGTGAAAGCGTTCAAGCCAGTCCTTGGTGTGATTACTGGTGGAGATAAAGACGAACACGGTCACGCCGGCGTTGACCTGCTTGGGATTGAGAAGCGCCACACGACGTTCGATGACGCCTTGCTCTTCCAACTTTTGGATCCGCCGCCAGCATGGGGTTGTGGAGAGCCCGATCCGCTTCCCGATCTCAGCGACCGGTAAGGTGCAATCTTCCTGCAAGATTTCTAGGATCTTGCGGTCCATCCGATCCAACATGTGACCCGTCCGAGAAACTTGCAGCGGTTACCGCCCCGATGGGAACATTGTTCTAAAATTCGGCCTCGTGGGCTGAGAGACTAGATAATTGTTCCAAATCTCACAAGCTGAGTCACACCACTTTGCGCACCTCCCGGCGTAGCACCGGGAGCAACTCGTCTTCGAACCAGGGATTTTTGTTAAGCCATGCATTGTTCCGCCAAGACGGATGCGGCAACGGGAAAACGCGTGGTGTCCGACGCTCCTGAAGATGTGTCCGCCAGGCGAGCATCGTGTCTCGCAACGTCTTCCCCCTATTGTCCCCTAGATGAAATGCTTGGGCGTAGGCTCCAACCGCGAGGATCAACTCGACATTCGGCAACGCCGCAAAGAGGTCGCGATGCCAAAGTCTGGCGCATTCTCGCCGAGGCGGCAGGTCCCCGCCTTTCGAGTCGAGGCCAGGGAAGCAGAAGCCCATAGGGACAATGGCGACCCGGGCCTCATCGTAAAAGGTCTCTGACGTCATATGCAGCCAAGACCGCAGACGATCGCCGGAGGGATCCGTGAAGGGCATCCCGGATAGGTGCACCCGGATTCCTGGCGCCTGACCGCAAATTGCGAGGCGCGCGGTTGTGCTGGCTCGGAGCACGGGGCGAGGCTCGTGAGGCAACGGCCGACCACTGGGCGTGTCCACGCAAACACGGCATTGCCGAATTGCACTCAACATCGCGTTGAGGTCGGACATAGGACCCTGCCGATTGCGTTTCACGAACCCAGCCACGAATGGCGTTGACAACTAGAGATCGATCCTCATGCCGTCTTCAGCAAGCTCATAGCGCGTGCGGTCGACCTCCGAGAGCTCATCGAGCATCTCCCGCCCCATGTGAGTCAACAAGACCCGCTTAGCCAAGAAGCGATCGTAGTTGGCCTCGATCGTCTTGTAGTCGAGATGCATCGGCATTTTGTGATCGTACTGGAAGCATTCGGAAATGAATAAGTCCGCACCCTCAGACACAGTCGGCAGAACATCGACCCAACCGGTATCGCCAGTGAACGAGACGACCTTGCCGTCAATATCAAAACGCATGGCGTAAGGCGGTGCACCGGAAGGATGGTGGACTTCGAAGGGCGTTACAGAGACACCATTCAATTCGAGAAGCGCTTGCTCTTTGTGTTCGACAAATTCGAGATCGAAGTCGACACCGGTCTCCAAGGTGCCGGGATAAACTGCCTCGGTTAGCTCCGCGAAGCGGGCCTCGATCGTCTTAGGACCTACGATCACAAGGGGCCGCTGGCGTAGACCCACGTACTTCGCGTGAATCAGAAGCCAAGGCAGACCGCCCATGTGATCGCCGTGCAGATGCGACACGAACACCGCATCGATATCGTTTGGCGACAAGCCGACCCTGCCAAGGCCGATCAGCGTTGTCGCGCCACAATCGATGAGAAAAGAAGATGTTTCGGAACGGACGAAAAACGCAGTTTGCAGCCGATTTCCGGCGCCAAAAGCGTCGCCGCATCCGACCACAGTCAGTTGCATGGTACTTCCATTTATTTCCCCCCTGCCCGAGCAATAGGCTCGGGACTCATGTGGTCTCTCGATGTTTGACTTCAAGAGCAGTGTCAGGCCGGAGCGAGAGTAAACGCCTCATTAGGGTTTTCTCTGGATACTTCTTGTTAAGCCTAAATTTGGGGGTCGGGCTTGTCGTTGTCGCGCATCCGCTCGCACCCCGCACAGTGTTCTTTGTCTGCAGTCAGGGTACGGGTTCCATAAAAGATGTTGAGTGGTGCTCCGGCAGAAACCCCTGTGGCAGACACAGGCACGAGAAGCCCACAAGCGCGACGCGCGTTCCGCAGCGTCCAAGATCCACCAGACAGGCTCACCTACAAATCACCCACGAAGTCAGCGTTCAATTACGAACTGCTGACGATGTTCGTCAAAAACGAGCTGTCGGCCGCCATCACAACACCGCTGCTCGCCGTTGTCGTCGCGATGGGCGCCATGTTTTGGTCTCCGCCACACGAGCTACTCATCTGGCTGTGCGGTATCTTCGTGACCAAAGGCATCCTCATTGCGGTTTGCCGTCAATTCGCCAAGGTGCCGCGCGAACAGGCCGACGTCGAGGTGTGGCAGCGTAAGATCACGTCAGCCGAGTTCCTCTACGGACTTACTTGGGCGTCAGTTCTCTTCATCAGCCCACTGAGGGATGAAGTCGCTGGCTATACATTCATCTTCGCGGCGCTGCTTGTTGTCATCTCAATGCGGATGCTCTTCGCCTCGACCGCGATGCCTATCGTATATGCAGGCACCCTGCCGATAACCACTGCGATTGTGATCCGCTTTGTACTGCTCAACGATCCGTTCTATTGGGCTATGGCAATCATGGCCGTGGCTGTGCATCTCTACTTTGTTTGGCTGATGCACGGCTTCAGCACCACAGTGCTGTCCATGCTTGAGTTTCGCGCGGAAAAGGACGCGTTGATTGGAGAACTTGAACAGTCGAAATCCATTTCGGATCAAGCGCGACTCCGGGCAGAAGAGGCAAATCTGGCCAAGTCGCGTTTCTTGGCAACCATGAGCCACGAATTGAGAACACCTCTCAACGCTATTCTCGGTTTCTCCGAAATCATGCGCGACGAGGCTTTTGGTGCTCATGCCAACCCAACCTATAAAGAATATGCGAGAGACATCCATAATAGCGGCAAGCACCTTCTGACTCTGATCGACGAGATTCTTGACATCAGCCGTATTGAGGCCGGGCGCTACGAGCTTCACGATGCCTCTGTGTCGCTCACAGATATCGCGGACGACTGTCATCGCCTGATGCGCGTCCGGGCAGAAAACAAGGGTCTGGAGATTCGCCAAGCCTTTGAGGACAACCTTCCGAATGTGTGGGCCGACGAACGTGCCTTGCGACAAATTTGCCTTAACCTCCTCTCCAACGCGATCAAGTTCACGCCACCTAAAGGCACGATCACGCTCACGACGGCACGAACCGAAGATGGCGGGATCGCTCTGACGATCAAGGACACCGGCCCAGGCATCCCGGGCGATGAGATCCCCCGCGTGCTGAGTAGCTTCGGCCAAGGCTCCTTAGCCCATGAGACGGCCGAGGGGGGTACCGGCCTTGGACTTCCGATCACGAAGGGCTTGATCGAGCTACACGGCGGCAGCTTCGAGCTCAATAGCGAGCTTCGTTGTGGAACGGAAGTCACCATCACGCTTCCGCCCGCACGCGTCATGGAGGACCTCTCCGACGCGACCGAACCCGGCGAAACGGGGCGGGATCGTA
The DNA here is from genome assembly GCF_058506495.1 of Methyloceanibacter sp. Lineage (NCBI taxonomy): Bacteria > Pseudomonadati > Pseudomonadota > Alphaproteobacteria > Hyphomicrobiales > Hyphomicrobiaceae > Methyloceanibacter > Methyloceanibacter sp. Next base: position 27,069 of record NZ_JBZMXT010000018.1, read on the forward strand.
CTGCCCCAACGCGGGCCAAACGAAGGGCGCATGCGGTCTAAGACACCCACGCGGCCGAACGGCACTCATTGCCCTGCCCTATCCTAGTGATTTAATAAGTGAGGAGAAATCCCAACAAGAGAGGGTCTTTTGGATTCGCCTTGCGTCAATATTTGCATGATCGACGACTTGTCGGGCCTTTGCGTCGGCTGTGGCCGAAGCGGCGACGAAATCGCCGGCTGGATCGATATGAGTCCGACAGAGCGCCGTTCCATTATGGCTGCGCTGCCCGGACGGCTGCTTGAACTCGAGCGCGAGAGCGGGGCTGGCGGGGCCAAATCATGACCACTTGGGTGGCCCTGTTCGTATTGGCGCTCGGGGGCATGCTTCTTGTCGGCAACGATTCTGGGATGATCGCAGGCGTCGACGAGACCACCTTCGGCTATGGGGTGTTCCTCGTTGCGCTGCTGATCTACCTCGGCGGAAGCGTACTTGGTCGCTACGGCGGTGGCGCAGCGACAATTGCCCGCGACGCAGTCACTTGGCTGGCGATCGGGCTCGGGCTCGTAACGATCTATGCCTACAAAGACGAACTCACACCCATCGCCTCGCGCGTGGCGGGTGAGCTTTTGCCTGGCACCATCATGACCGTTGAGACGAGCACTGGCGGGCTCACGGAAATTAAGCTCAGAAAGCGGCTCAACGGCCATTTCACGGCGAATGTGGCAGTCAACGGCAAGCCGGTCTCGATGCTCGTGGACACCGGCGCCTCGTCGATTGTCCTGAGACCCGAGGATGCCCGCGCAGCAGGGATCAATGTCGAGGAGATGACCTTTCGAGTGCCAGTCTTGACAGCCAATGGTCGAACGATGGCAGCACGCGTTTGGCTCGACGACGTCTCTATCGGCCCGCTGGACCGCTCAAGGGTCGAGGCTCTCATTGCTCAGCCGGGGGCGCTCTCGCAAAGTCTCCTCGGTATGAGTTTCTTGAGCCGCCTACGTTCCTATGAATTCTCCGGAGACTACCTGACATTGCGCGGCTGACATGCGCCGCAAAAACATGGGTCACGCGCCGCACTGCGCGGTCTGCGCGTGGGACGCTTCAAGTTGAGGGAAGCCACGGCCGCTGGCCCGTTAGACCATCAGGGCTAGTGGACGCACTAGAAACTCTGCTATGGGCTTCCTCCGTCCGGCCCGGTCTTCAAATCCGAGCCACTGAACCATCGTTCGCGAGGAGACAGTATGTTCCCGAAGCCACGCCAAGACCTCGTTCCAAATACCGCTGCCTTTGAGCGGCTACCCCTCGTCAAGGCGACGGGCTTTCGCGAATACGATGCGCGCTGGCTTTATCCGGACGAAATTAACCTACTCGGCGTGGAAGCAGTTGGCCTTGGCCTGTCAACGCTAATGCGCGAACGCGGCGTGCCTATGCGGATCGTTGTTGGCCATGACTTCCGGTCTTATTCCTCGGCCATCAAGGCAGCGCTCACGACGGGCTTGCTGGCGGGTGGGGCGGAAGTTCACGACATCGGCCTTGCTTTGTCGCCGATGGCGTATTTCGCGCAGTTTGATCTCGACGTGGAATGCGTTGCAATGGTCACGGCCAGCCACAATGACAATGGCTGGACAGGCATCAAGATGGGGATAGATCGCCCTCTAACATTCTCACCCGATGAGATGAGCCGCCTCAAAGAGATCGTCATGAACGCAGACTTCAGCGACGACCAAGGCGGCGGCCGATTTATCTATGTCCCCGATCTGCCAGAACGCTACATGGCCGATCTGCTGAAACACCCAAAATACGAGCGCAAGATGAAGGTTGTCGTGTCTTGCGGAAACGGCACGGCCGCGGCGTTCGCGCCCCATGTTCTCGCAGAACTTGGCTGCGAGGTGGTTCCGCTCAATTGTGAGCTCGATCATAGCTTTCCGGCACACAACCCAAACCCTGAAGACTTGGCCATGCTGAACGCGACTCGAGATGCGGTCGTGGAGCACAACGCCGATCTTGCTCTCGTCTTCGATGGCGATGGAGACCGGTGCGGAGTCGTCGACAATACGGGCAACGCAATCTTCGCCGACAAGGTCGGTGTTATGCTCGCGCGGGATATATCGGCGCTCTATAAGGACGCCCATTTCGTTGTTGACGTAAAATCTACCGGCCTTTTCCAAACAGACCCTGTTCTAGCTGAGAACGGCGCGCACACCGCCTATTGGAAGACCGGCCACTCCTACATTAAGCGGTATAGCCACGAGAATGGCGCCTTGGTTGGCTTTGAGAAGTCGGGACACTTCTTCTTCAACAAGCCGATAGGGCGTGGCTACGACGACGGGCTCGTCTCAGCCATAGCGGTGCTCGACATGTTGGAGCGCAATCCCACGAAGACACTTGCCGAACTCAAGGACGCTCTGCCGCGGACCTGGCAGTCTCCGACCATGTCGCCGCACTGCGCCGACGAAACCAAGTATGGCGTCGTCGATGAAGTCGTTAAGCACTTTGAGGGAGTAGCGGAGCGGGGCGAAACGCTAGCTGGGCAGCAAATCCGTGAGCTGATTACGGTGAACGGCATCCGTATTGTGCTTGAAGATGGCACCTGGGGGCTTGTACGCGCCTCATCAAACAAGCCGGAACTCGTGGTCGTGGTCGAAAGCCCCACATCTGAGGCCAATATGCGGGCCATTTTTGCGGTAATTGACGAAGAACTCGCCAAGCATCCCGAAGTTGGCGAGTATAACCAGAAGATCTAGAAAACTGCTGCGCGACAACGCAACAAAACCGTTAGCGTAGTGTCGCAAATCTGCAATTCGAGTCTGGTCTGGTCCGCGATTGACATGGCTGATTTCAGTTACACACACGCCGTTTTCGTGGCGGGTCTCATCGTCGGCATCACGCTGAACGCACTGATGCTGCGGACCTTGTTCTTTCCGCCGTTCCGCATTTGGCCGACGCCCGGTCCCGGGACATGGCAAAGTGTAACGTTCTGGACATTGTTCCGCGCCGGCATGGTTCTAACATTCGTCATGGCGATTTTGGATTGGAATAGCGCTGGCCTGGTCGACCTTAGTCGTCTCATCATTGGCCTTCCGCTGTTCCTTGTTGGTTTCGGCATCACGGTATTCGGCTACTTCAACCTCGGCCTCGGCAACACCTATTGCGGGGAAGACGGCCTCGTGAGCCACGGCCTCTACCGGTTCAGCCGGAACCCTCAATATGCGTCATCGATCTTGGGCCTGATCGGAACGGTGATCATGGCCGACTCTTGGCTCACCGTCCCCTTGGCGTTCTCGGCGAGCTGCGTCTACGTGCTGATGGCACTGACCGAAGAACAATGGCTTGAGGACCGGTACGGCGCGACATACCTCGAGTACAAGAATCGCACGGCGCGATTCTTCGATTTGCAGGGCTTCCTGCAGTACCTGGTAGGAAAGACGCAACCCTCTCGGCGCACAGGCTAGTCCATCTTCGTGAAATAAGGCGGCCCCGGTTCTTCCAAAGGGACGCCCTGTCGCTCCCTTAACTACGCCGGGATCTGGCTGGAAAGCGCATTCCGAACAGCCGCTGCCGCGTTTCCCATCACGTCGACGTGAACAATCTTCAATTGTATTGATGTTCAGCCATAGGAAGCGCGCACCGACCCGATAAAAATTTCCTATGATAGTTGCATAGGAAAAGCAGTACCCTACATGAGCGTATGGAAGGGGATCGTGCCATGCCCACACTGAGACAATTAGAGTATTTGGTCGCTGTGGCTGACAGCCGTCACTTTGGACGGGCTGCAGAACGGGTGAATGTCACACAACCTACGTTAAGTGAACAGCTTCGGACGTTGGAGCAGCGCTTAGGCGTGGAGCTCGTCGAACGGTCTCGCTCGAACGTCGTGGTCACGCCCCTCGGTTTTGAGGTCGTCGAGATCGCGCGACGTATGCTTCGGGACGCCCAGCGCATTGTGGACGTGACCGGACACGTTGGTGCTGGAATTGCTGGCGTCATTCGCCTGGGGCTGCCGCCTACGATTGGGCCGTACCTCTTGCCGCGTGTAATGCCCAGCCTTCACGCCACCTATCCCAAACTAAAGCTCTACGTGCGCGAAGAACTGCCTCACGCTTTGCCCCGCGAGTTGGCTGAGGGTATTCACGACGTGATCATCGCGCCGCTCCCTGTAAATCAGGGCGGATTGAAGGATGCCGTACTGTTTGAGGAGCCGCTCTACCTCGCCGTCCCGACCGACCATGAGTTGGCGGAACGGGCCAGTATCAAGCCATCCGACCTTGAAGGCGTGGATCTGCTTGCCTTGGGCCCTGGGCACCAGCTCCGGGACTTGGTCGTCAATCTGGCCGCTGAGTGCGGCGCCAACCTGCGCTACGACTATGAAGGTACCAGTCTCGATACGCTGCGCGAAATGATGGCCACGGGACTTGGTGTGAGCCTAATGCCTGGACTCTATGCCCGTAGCGTCGTCAGCAAAGATCCACGCTTCAAGACTTTCGATATCGGAACGCGTGGGCTGAGCAGAACAATTGGCATGATTTGGCGCAAGACAAAAAGCGCGCAACATAATTTCGACAATCTCGCCGTATTGATCCGGGACCTCGTAAGAGGTGAATTTGGCTCCAACCGTGCTAAGACACACGCGGAGCCAGTCGCCTAGCGGCGAAATCACGACTTTCCGGAGTTTCACTTAATGGACTTCATCGACACCCTGGTCATGGGTAAGCCCGTGTGGATGTGGGCTGTCTTCATGACCATCGTGGTCGTCCTGCTCGCACTCGATCTGGGCCTATTTCATCGGAAGTCTCGTGAAATCGGCGTCAGGGAAAGTCTGGTTCTCAGTGCGTTCTACATTGCGATTGGCCTAGGGTTCGGTGCATGGGTCTGGGTCAATGTGGGCCCGACAAGCGGCAAGGAGTATCTCACCGGTTTTCTTGTCGAGAAGACGTTGTCTATGGACAACATCTTCGTTATCTCGCTTGTCTTCTCTTACTTCGGCATCCCTCGGATCTACCAGCACCGCGTGCTGTTCTACGGCATTCTCGGTGTGATCGTGCTGCGTGGCATTGTGATTGCGTTGGGAGCATGGCTCGTGGCCAGTTTCCATTGGGTCCTCTACATCTTCGCGCTCTTGCTCATCTTCACCGGGGTCAAGATGCTGCTCCCCGGCGACGACGAACCGGATATCAAGGACAACCTGGCTCTGAAGATCATGCGGCGCTTCCTGCGCATCACGCCGAAGCTATACGGGCAACGCTTCTTCATCCGTGCGCCAGACGAAAAGATCGGGAAAATTGTTACTTGGGTCACGCCACTCTTTGTGGCCATGATCTTGATCGAGATCGTCGACGTGATCTTCGCACTCGACAGCATCCCCGCCATCTTCGCGATCACCACGGATACGTTCGTCGTCTACACGTCCAATATCTTTGCCATTCTTGGCCTTCGCGCACTCTATTTCGCGCTCGCAGCCATCATTGACCGGTTTGCCTATCTGAAACCCGCGTTGGCAATGATCCTCGTGTTCATTGGTTCCAAGATCTTTGTCGCCGATCTCTTGGGAATGGAGAAGTTTCCAGCAGCGGTGTCGCTAAGCGTCACCGTGTCATTGATCGTCGGCGGCGTTCTTTACTCGCTTTGGAAAACCCAGCGGGACCCGGCTCCTGAAGAGCAAGACGAGAAGGTACAGAACGCAAAATAACGTTTATCGAGGTTGACCGCGCTCTATGCCGCAGTTCGGTTCTCGGCAAATTGATGGTCCGCCGGCACGACGCTCACGATGTCTTGAGCACGCCGAAGCACTTCGATACCAGCTCCAGGCAAATGCGCATTCTCGGCGATGTTCCGCCGAAAGGCCCGCGCTCGTGGCTGACCGTGGAATAGACCGAGAATATGACGAGTCATCGCGGTGAGGCGTGCGCCGCGGTCAAGCTCACTCTCCACGTAGTCAGTATAGCGATCGAGCACCTCAAGGCGCGTAAGCGGCGGCTCAGCTTCGCCATAGAGCATTTGGTCTACACCTGACAAAAGATACGGATCCGCATACACCGCCCGGCCCAACATCACACCGTCGACGTGAACAAGATGCGGCGCGGCGTGGGGCAGCGATGCAAGACCGCCATTCATTACAATCGCCAGTTCACTACGGCGAGTCTTCAGGCGATGGACGCGGTCATAATCGAGCGGCGGAACCTCGCGGTTTTCTTTTGGGCTAAGTCCCTTGAGCCAAGCCTTGCGTGCATGCACGATGAACATCATGCAACCAGCATCCGCTACAGTGTCCACAAAATGATCAAGGCTCTCCTCAATATCTTGATCGTCGATACCGATCCGACATTTGACCGTAACGGGAACGCTGACAGCATCGGCCATGGCCCGGACGCAGTCCGCCACCAAGGCCGGCTCGGCCATGAGGCAAGCTCCAAAGCGGCCGGACTGAACGCGGTCCGAAGGGCAGCCAACGTTCAAGTTGATCTCGTCATAGCCCCATTCGGCGCCGATCCGGGCGGCCTCTGCTAGGCGTGCGGGATCGCAACCGCCCAGCTGCAGGCCGACGGGGTGTTCTGCCGCGTTGAAACCAAGCACGCGAACACGGTCGCCATGGAGCACCGCATCGGCGGTGACCATCTCGGTATAGAGAAAGGCACGCGCTGATATGAGCCGCAAAAAGGTGCGGCAGTGTCGGTCGGTCCATTCCATCATTGGCGCGACGCAGAAACGGTGCGAATTTGGTTTCAAAGACTTACGCTCACTTGTCGGAAAGACAGGCTCTAAGTGGTGATGCAGTGCGGCAATCGCAAGGCAGCAATTGGCCGTCGAAAGGGCATCTACACAAGCCCACGCAAAGAAGTTGTTAAAGGCTCCGCTGATTCACGCGCCTTGAAAGTGCTTCAGCGCTTTCGACACGCTCGGAGTAGCGATCGACCAGCGGCTCCGAGCGACTACGAACCATGTAGGTAAACTTCACGAGTTCTTCGATGACATCGACCATACGATTGTAATACGCGGATGGTTTCATGCGATCGTTGTCGTCGAACTCAAGAAAGGCCTTTGCCACCGAAGACTGGTTCGGAATCGTTACCATACGCATCCATCGCCCGAGGACACGCATTTGGTTGACCGTGTTGAAACTCTGCGAACCACCACAGACTTGCATCACAGCGAGCGTTTTGCCTTGAGTGGGTCGAACCGCTCCCAGCGCCAAGGGGATCCAATCGATCTGCGCCTTCATGATGCCAGTCATCGCGCCGTGACGTTCCGGCGAAACCCAGACCATCCCCTCCGACCAAGCCGCAAGTTCGCGCAGTTCCTGGACTTTGGGATGGTCTATCTCTTCGGAGTCCGGCAACGGCAAACCGCTCGGGTCGAAAACACGAGTCTCGCAGCTGTGCCATTTCAGTAAGCGTTCGGCTTCGAGAGCCAAAAGTTTTGAAAACGACCTCTCTCGAAGCGAACCGTAGAGTATGAGAATGCGCGGAGGGTGAAGAGGATCGTCCGTACCCGCGTAGTACTCTGCATTCACTGGCTGCATATGCGCGAAGTCGACGTTCGGAAGGTCATGACAGTCCTGGCTCTTTGCCAATGCCTACGCCCTCCCCGTATCAATCATCTCACCGTCTTCTTTTGTGAAAATGCCGAAGTGTGGTTTTTCAAGGAGCTCCAAAACAACTTCGCTCGGCCGGCATAGACGGATACCTTTCGGCGTAACCACGATTGGCCGATTGACGAGAATCGGGTGCTCCAACATCGCATCCAGCAGCGTCTCGTCGGATACAGAAGGGTCAGTTAGCCCAAGCTCCTCGGCAGGCGACTTGCTTGTCCGCAAAGCCAAGCGCGGCGTAAGTTTGGCCCCTGCGAACAGGGCAAGCAATTGCGGCCGTGTCCATCCGGTCTCTAAATACTCAATGACATGCATATCTTCACCCGAGGCCTCGATCATCTTCAGGGTATTACGGGACGTACCGCAATTTGGGTTGTGATGGATAACAGCAGTCACTTTTCTTTTCCTCCGCACTCGCTAATGATCTTAATCGGGGTGATCGAGTGGCGTTTCGCTATGTCCCCGCAGAACGCCGCGATCAAACAACCACTTGGGCCTCGAACAACTTCGAAGCATTTCTGCTTTCGCAACCATTGAATATCAAAGCCGTGCGCACGCGCTCACCCGGATTGGCCAATATTGGGTCCTGCCGTGCGTTCGGTGCCTCTACAGTCTCCCGCGCCTACATACACCGAAGCCAGTCCGAGATCAGGAAACAAAACAATTCGACCGACGCCTCCCGGCCAGGTGCCGAGCCCACCGAGAGAGGGCTATTTCAATTCTATATATCGAGAATAATGGAACTATTACGTAATACAAGGCTGCGCCGAGTAGGCGGGCCGAACGCGATACAGAACTGCCGTGCGTTGCCTAGGGCCCCGCATTGGCGGGCCGCGGCGTCCGGTCGGGAACGAACTCTTGTACCGGTGGCCCGCCAGCAGCATCCGGTGGCGGTGAGACCGGGAGTTCTTCAATGACCATTGGTTCGGCGGGTCCTTGAGCGGGTGCAATGGGCCTTGGGTGCACGATCATGTAAGCGGCAACGTCCCAGGCTTCTTGGACACTCAAGACAGGATTCTCGTGGTCTACGCCGATAGGCATGTTCGCGCGGATGTATGAGGCCGCGTAAGCGATCTGGCCCATTCCCGCACCGCCGTTGAAGCTCGCCTCCCCCCAAAGTGGCGGTACATAATAGCCAATCTCTGGGGGCAACTTCCGCGCGCCTTCCCCATTTTGGCCATGGCAGCTCTGGCAGTGCTGCGCATAGACCGTAACACCGCGCCGTGCGCTTGGGAGTTCGCTGGGCAGCGCGATAGGCATCAGTCCCGAGCCCGGCAATCTAACACCCTCCGGCGTATCCTTGCCGAGGAACTCGATATAGGCGATCAACGCTGCCATCTCGCGACCGTCTTCAGGCAATGGCTTGCCATTCAGCCCGAGCCTCACACACGAATTTATACGGTCGTGCAGCGCGATAGCACGATTGTCCACGAGCATCGGAAATGACGCGGCCGTCGAGACGAATGGGGCAGCGAAGGGACGCAGCCCTCCGTTCAAGTGACAGTTCTGACAAGATAAGTTGTTGCCGCCATAAGCAAGTGCGGGGTTTTGCGCGCCCTTACCGATCAATCGAGGCGTATCCTCCACGAGATCCCGACCGTATCTGATTAAGTCGGTCTTGGGGCCCGGCGGCAACTCGGCGATCTTTTCGGGAACGTTTGAAGGGTAACGCGCCGTAGTACCGCTTTCCGATAACAAGTATCCTGCACCCACGCCCGCGACTGCAGCCAATGCAATGCATAATTCCCAAGCAACTGTTTTCAACCCGGATGGTCCCCTATCACCCTACATAGCGCGTATGACACCCGCTGCTTCGTTCCGCAGATGCGGTTACGCGTACACACGAATATATGAGCCTGACGCGATCACGATCTTGCAAACATGACAGTGAAAAAGCTGACAATTTCAAAGACTGCTCACAACCACGCTGACTGCACGACCGAAGACCTGCAGGCCAGCGATGATGCGAAGCATGAGGGCAAAGACTATCACTTCTCGTCAGACGCGTGCCCTGAGAAATCTGAAGCGAAACCAAAATCCGATCGACACGCTCTCCTTGTGTCTGACCGGGCACCCGCCAGCGTGCTCTACACATGCCCCATGCACCCAGAGATTGTCCAAGAGGGTCCGGGCGTATGCCCCATATGCGGTATGGCGCTAGAGCCAATGGGCATTCCGGAGGAAGACGCACCCAATCCGGAACTCGTGGACTTCACCCGACGCTTCTGGGTGGCCGCACCGCTTGCGCTCGTCATAGCCGTGATCGAAATGAGCGGACATCTGTTCGGACTCAACCTTCTGCCTTTCCTTTCGCCCAGTGCCAAGCAATGGCTGCTGCTCGTATTCGCTACGCCAGTCGTGCTGTGGTGCGGTTGGCCCTTCTTCAGCCGAGGCGCACACTCCGTGCGTACGGGCAACCTGAATATGTTCACCCTGATCGGTCTGGGGACGGGTGCCGCCTATATTTATAGCGTCGTCGGAACAATCGCGCCGGGTCTCTTCCCGGCGACCATGCTGGATGCTCACGGACTGGTGCCCGTTTACTTCGAAGCGGCGGCGGTCATTATTGCTCTGGTGCTGCTAGGACAAGTTCTGGAGCTGCGTGCCCGGGAAAAGACGGGCGGCGCAATCCGGGCCCTGCTCGACCTGGCACCCAAGACAGCGCTGCGCCTGCGCCCTGATGGCGAGACCGAGACCGTGCCGCTTGGCGATGTAGAGGTCGGCGACGTGCTACGCGTCCGTCCTGGCGATCAGGTGCCAATCGATGGGACCGTTGTCGACGGTCGTAGTCAGGTCGACGAGTCGATGCTGACGGGTGAACCTATTCCCGTGGCTAAATCGCAGAAGGATACGGTCACGGGCGGTACGCTGAACGGCACGGGCTCCTTCGACATGCGCGTGGACCGGACCGGCGCCGAGACGACGCTGTCTCAGGTCGTGAACATGGTCGCGGAGGCGCAGCGCTCCCGTGCTCCTATCCAACGTCTCGCGGACAACGTTGCCGGCTACTTCGTCCCAGCGGTCATCGCAATTGCTGTTCTTGCCTTCGTCGCCTGGCTGCTTGTTGGCCCGGCGCCGCAGCTCGCCTATGCACTCGTGGCTGCGGTCAGTGTGCTGATTATCGCATGTCCGTGCGCGCTTGGACTTGCGACCCCGATTTCGATCATGGTAGCGACCGGG
>NZ_JBZMXT010000019.1:0-37269 GCF_058506495.1 Methyloceanibacter sp.
AACCTTCAACTTTCGCCCGCTAACGGCCAGTAACTGTGGAGATTTTCCTAAAACTGTCATAATCGGCAGGGCAGAACTCCCAGAATCGCTAGGATGTTGCGTTGCAACACTCCCGCTCTTGTTCTATATCCACAGTCGAGATCGAGGGTCCCAAAGTGTGACTCAACTAGGATTCTTTTAGGAATCTGGGGCGGACAAGTGTTCCTAACGATGCTGAAAACAAAGCTGCACCGCGCAACGGTGACCGGCGCCGATATGCATTACGAGGGCTCGATCGGTATTGATCGGGACCTGCTCGATGCGTCGGGCATCTTGCCGCATGAACAAGTGGACGTGCTCAACATCAATACTGGCGCACGCTTCACTACATATGCGATCGAGGCGCCCCGCGGATCCTCCGAAATCGCCGTCAATGGTGCTGCGGCTCGGCTCGTCCAAAAGGGCGACAAAGTCATCATCGTCGCCTATTGCCAGCTTCCGGCGGAGGAAGCGCGCAACTATCATCCAAGCGTCGTTTTGCTCGGCGACGACAACGAGATCGTGTCGAAGTCTTAAAGTGAGGAGCCGAGACTACTCCAGCTAGGAACCTCACGGTACTATCTCAACTCCCAAATGACCTGAACTTTCGCCTCTATCGACATGGTGCCGCCTTCAACAGGCACTGGGGCCGCCTCTGCCATCACTGGGGCCGAAGCTGTTCTTGCCTGCAGCGGCCGAGGGATCTGGCTGCCGGTCTCCGTAATTTTGATTACCGGCCCAAGTTCCACGCCAGCCGCTTCGGCGTAAAGCTTGGCATTATCGATTGCGTTCTGCATGGCCAGTTTCCGTGCCTCATCTTTCATCTTCTCCGAGTCGACGATCCCAAACTGGATTGAGTCAATCGTGTTGGCGCCGGCCTCAACCGTCTTGTCCAAGACGTCGCCGAGTTTCTTGATGTCCCGAACGGTGATGTTGACACTGTTGTTCACGCGATAGCCTGTGATGAAAGCAGCCTCGTTTTGCTTTTTCCGTTCGTATATTGGCGAGACAGAAAAGTTCGTCGTTTGGATATCCTTTGGCTCGATGCCCGCCGCTTTGAGAGCGTCGACAACCTGGGTCATCGCCGACGTGTTCTTGGACAACGCGTCCCTTGCTGTTTGCCCTTCGCTGGTTGCCCCTGTTGATATGCTTACCATGTCTGGCGCGGCCTTCACCGTACCGGATGCGGCAAGCGAAAGTGTTCGTTTGTTCTCCGACGCGTGGGTCACCGTCGATGAGAGCACAAGCGCCAATGCGACAACGGTTGGCACGACGAAGCGTAGAGGGCGATAGAGGACCATTGAGAAGACTCCGGGCTTGGCGGGTTGGTCATTGAGTTTGGATGCAATAAGGAATTTGTTATGAGGCGGAATTGTGAGGCGAGGCAGAAGGCTCTAAAAGGTCAGTCTGTGCCGCGCGCGACTCAAGCCGAGCGGTATGCGGGGTTGGATTGTCATCCGTCTTTCGCAAATGGGGGCCCGTAGCTCAATTGGTTAGAGCCGACGGCTCATAACCGTCTGGTTGCTGGTTCGAGTCCAGCCGGGCCCACCAACCTTCGAAATCAAGATCGGAGCGATTTATACTTGTTCCAGTTCGACGTTTGACTGGCGCTTAGTAAGCGGGCTTGGGTTGCGTCCTGGTTTGCGTCTGCTAGTTGCCAAAAGCGCTCATCTGCGCTCAGCACGGAACGCCTTTAATATGCTCCAAGAGCTCTAGCGCCGACATTCTTGGTTGACACCGGAGCCGTACACATGCGGCATTCGAACGGTTCGGTTTCAGCGCGGGTGAGGGGAAAACACGGTGCGCAAGCTTGCACTCCACTGGCAGATACTTATTGCCATCGTACTTGCGGCCATTGCCGGGTCCCTCGTCAAACAATTCACGACCGACACCTTCACGCCTACAATCTTTGGCGTCAGCTTCGTTGCAATCTTCGACTTCTTTGGTGCGATTTTTCTCAACGCCTTGAAGATGATCATCGTGCCGTTGATCACGTCCTCGATCATCGTCGGCATCGCCGGCATTGGCTCCGGCGGCAATATTGGGGCACTAGGTGGCAAGACGCTGCTCTTCTATGGCACGACAACGCTAGCGGCCATTCTGATCGGGCTGTTGACGGTAAACGTCATGGCGCCCGGCTATGTCGATGGGGAGCCCGCGCGCGAGATCCTGGCACTCGATGCGCCGCCCGAGGACATCAGCGAAAGAATTGAGGGCAGGGGCGCGGGCGATGTCGTCGAATTGTTCTTGCGTATGGTACCCCCCAATATCGTCATGGCAGCAGCGGAAGGTCAGATGTTGGCACTGATCTTCTTTTCCATTCTCTTCGGCTACTTCATGACCAAGCTCCAGCATGACTACGCGGAGCCGCTGTTTAAGTTCTGGAACGCCGTGTTCCACGTCATGATGTACATGACCGAATTCATCATGAAGTTCGCGCCTATTGGCGTTTTTGCTCTGATCGCGGCTGTGATTGCCGAAACCGGGTTTGCGGCGGCAGAGCCGCTGGCCAATTTCGCGTTGGCTGTCCTGGCGGCACTGCTCCTGCATTCGCTGATCACATTGCCCTTGCTTTTGCGGTTCATTGGCCAGGTCAAACCCTTTACGACACTGCGAGCCATGTCGCCGGCTCTGCTGACGGCGTTCTCGACGTCGTCGTCTTCGGCAACTTTGCCAGTGACCATGGATACAATCGAAGAAAAGGTTGGTGTCTCAAACAGCGTATCGAGCTTCGTGCTGCCACTTGGCGCGACGGTAAACATGAATGGAACCGCTCTCTACGAATGCGCGGCCGCCATGTTCCTGGCACAGGCCTACGGGTTGGAGCTCAGTTTTGGCGTGCAGTTCACGATTGTCACGATCGCGCTTGTCACGTCGATTGGCGTGGCTGGTGTGCCATCCGCATCGCTGGTCGCAATCGCTATCATCCTTGCTGCAGTTGGTTTGCCGGTGGAAGCTCTCGGCGTGCTTTTGGTGTTCGATCGGGTGCTCGACATGTGCCGAACGAGCGTCAATGTTTGGGGTGACGCCTGTTGCGCGACGATTATCGCGAGACTGCGGGGAGAAGAGACCAAGGTCGCTATCGGCGCTCCCTAGACTGTCAAGTGTTAGACGTCCCTGGTGTCATGCCAAGACGGTCACTTGATGGCGAATTATTCGGTGCTAGAACTCGGCGCGACCTCGCACGCCCAGCACCGTAATCGTATCCTCCGCTAGGTTGAAGGCGGGATCGACGATGAACTGCACGCTTGGTGTAACCTGGAACTCCTGGGTGAGCTGCACCCGGTAGAAGATTTCGACCGAGTATTGCTCTACGGTACCGAAATCGACCTGCAAGAGGTCGGTGAATTCGCCTAGATTAATGAGGTCATCACCAACATCGACGATGATCGGACTGCTGACCGGGACCACTGTGCTGCCGAGGTCCCTGCGCCCCCAGCTCGCGCCGATCCCTATTACGTCATTGTCTTGTCCGAAGACATCCTCAATTGCGAAGCCGCCTGCCACCATCTGATCGAGCAGCGCCGGACTGCCCCCGCCAATACCTTCGGAATAGCCATAGCGGAAGAAGGGCAAGATGTTGCCAATGCGGTGTTCGAGAAAGACGGTGAACCCCCAACCTTCGGGTGTCATGGCCTTTTCGACGCTATCCCTGTGCCAAAGAGTGATGTGGTAGTCGCTAACCTCAATCGGTCCGATGCTTACCTTTCGCGCAGGGTCCAAATAACCCGGGTCCCAGCCGATGTCAGCAATGGTGAAGTGCTCGCCATCGTTGAAAAAGCTGTCGAAGCCGGCCCGGTTCTGCTTTCCCTTAGCATCGTAGATTCCGCCAAGGACATAAATGTCCGACGTGGGCCGAACGAGCCCGACGGCTCCGAGGCCGAAGCCAACCCAAGCGATTGAGCTATTCAGTGTGAAGTTGGAGTCCTGAAATCCTGAGACCGGGCTTTTGTACTTGAAGTAATCGTGGATCGCGAAGGGGATCGTCTTGCCGAACCGGAAGGCGAGTCGATCCTTGATAATGTGTTGGTCCCAGTAGAGTTCAACTAGGGACATGTCGAATTCGTTGAATGCCGTGCCCGTTAGCCACAATGAGCCGATGTCCGGGCCCAAGTTTTGAGGAGGGATCGCACCCATGCGGTGACGGTCCTGCAATCTAAAACCCAGACTTCCAGGATGCTGCGTATCGCGCACCAGGAGTTCCCAGGTGCCGGCGATGCCTAGAATGCCGCCCGATGCTTCGTCCGGTCCTGATTGGCCATTAGCATCAACCAGACTGGCATCGGCCTTCTGGTAGAGCGCGGTATAGAAGACGCCGAAGGCTAGTCCGTAGTCATCGTAAATTTGGTCCTTGAACTCGTTCCAGGGGCGCAGCATCCGATCGAGGCCCGGCGTGCGGAGCAGCGTGTCTTTGCGCTTGGCCTCCTGCTTCAGGCGATTAGTGATGTCATCGGGGTTGCGCGTCATGTCCGTTGGATCCACAAACCACGGCGCAGCGAAAGCTCCTTCTTCCTCGGCCTGTACGCCCGGCTGCTGTGCAAGCGCCGGCATGGCAACCCCTATCGACATGACCAAGCCAACGAACAGCCGCATGATGCCCCCAATTGTGTACCGGAGGCCCACAACTGGGGCCTCCAAGCGTACCACTGAAACCCTAGCACTGAGGCCATCAGGAAGGCTGTCACTCTGAGTCAACAATCAACGAGAAAAGAATTCTGAGATCCGAAAATCAGGCCGAAGACTTGCTGGCGGTGGGCAGCGTTAGGTTGCGAACGCTGTTCTGACGACCGCTTTGGGTCCTTAGCAGCTTAAAGCGAGGGTGTTAGATCGCGCCCAATATCCCCTAAATATAGCGCGGAGTTGCCTGCGTACTAAGTCCAGACGGCGATGAGCGCCATGACGGCGATGCCAAGAAGCACCATGGCAAATTTAGCTCCGGCGTCTCCTTGCTTGGCGAACTCGCTCTCAACGATGTCGATCACAGCGATGTAAAGGAACGTTCCGGCAGCAAGCGCATCGAAGATACCTTCAAACCATTCGGCTCCTCTGCCCGAAAGGAGCGCACCCAGCACGGCGCCGACTGCAATCCCCAGCGGCGTCATCGTCGCAAAGAAGGCGATAAGGCCGACGGCGCGGGGGCGCTTGATATGGGCACGGCGCAGGCTCACGCCGAGGGCAAAACCGGCCACGCCCTTATGAGCCATAATTGCGATGAAGAGTGCGGCCGATGTGATCGCACTGCTCTCCGCCCCCAACGCGATACCGGCGATGATGGAGTGGACCGACAGAACCAGGGCCAAGACGTAGGGCGCGAGCGCATAGCGGCGCACATTGACGGCATTCACCATGCCGGCTTCACCCTCGGCAATGATGACCTTTTCGATCAGCAGGATCAGGAGAAAGCCGCTGGCGCAGATGAGTGACGCCAGCGGGTATTGCAAGCGTGGGCCCAGCAGAGTGTTCAAGCTGTCGATGGCGTCCGGAAGCAGATGGATAAGGGCTGCGCCCAGAAAGACCCCGCCGCCAAAGGCATTGCCGAGAGAGAAGTATCGCTCGTAGCGCAGCTGGGGGCTCGCAAGGATAGGCCAAAGCCCGGCCACGATGCCCATGAGCCCGACGACACAGATGTACAACAGTTTGGTTTCGCTTAGCCCCAATCTAGCCCCTGCGTCTCGCGGCGTCTGTCTACACTAAGGTCTTTTGCGGGCAGCTTGCCTTAGTTTGCCGAGAAGCGGAACCAACCGAAAGACCCTGCGTTTTTACGTCCGCCTGCAGCAATTGTAGGCGCGTCAAAACGGAGGATCTGACCATGAAGTATTTCGTCACCATGCTCGCTCTTGCCACCACGCTAGGCTTTGCGGTTCCGGCTTTTGCTGGTCCCGACAACCAGGCCGATTGCGAAGCATCCGGCGGCACCTGGAGCGCCGAGAGCAAATCCTGCACGCAGTAAGTCGCGCCAAGCGGCGGGTCGGACGCGGCCTGCCGCATGCCGCTTGCAATGCGGCGCAGTGAACGATCAGAATTCGTAGCCAAGCAATTGGATTTCGGGCTGGTACCAGTCTGTCACCTGCGCCTGGAGCTTCGGTGTGTAGTAGCTACGGTATGTACGCTCCGAGTCCTTGTTCGGCGTCACATTCACTTTGGGGACGCTGACCTTCTCTTCGACACCGGCGAGCGACAACGCGGTGTTCAGGTCCGCCTCGAGATTCTCATACCGGCCAAGAAAGTCCACAGCGAGCGCGTCGTCCAACATGTAGAGCTCGTGGTTGTCTACATATGCCGTGGATCGTCGCATGTAGCGTTCGAAGCTGGGCCGAGTCTTCTTCGATTTGGTTTTGTACAAGTACCATGACACTTGCCGGTCCCATGGGTTCCGGTCGAACGAGAACTTGAAATAGCTGTTCCAGATGTCGGCGCCGACATAGTCGCGGATGCGCCATGCGGGCATATGCTCGTAAAATCCGATGGTCGGGTGCCAGTAGCGTTCAGGCCGTCCAAGCAGTTTGCGCCACACCGAGCGCTGCGGTTTGAGCGGATGGTCTATCTGATAATTTTGTGGGCCAAGACCCGTGCGGTCTTTCTCGCTCGCCGCGCGATAGGGCGTGATCACGTCTTCAGGGCCGCAAAGCTGCGAGATCGCCGCTTCGACGGCCGTCCCGGCGGTCTTCTTCGTCTTGATGAAGATGAATTTGTGTTTGTGTGAAAGGATCATAAGTCCGCGCGCGGTTCGAAGTTCGGCCTGAACCCTAGTGGGTTGCGCATCGCCTCTGCAAGCCGGATTCAGCTTATTGGTGCAGCGTTGCGGAGAGTTCTTCGAGTAGCGCGCTCAGATGAATTTCAGAAACGCCGAGGGCCTTCGCCATATCGTGCAGCTCTTTACGTTCTTCGCCGGCCACTCGACTATCCGCCAAAAGAACACGATAGGCCGCGCAGAGAATCTCGTCCTTGGTCGTTTGGTCTAAGGATGGAGCCAGAGCCGCAAGACCGTCCCTAATGTCTTCTCCGGCAACCTCTTTTGCGGCACGCGCAATGGCGTCGGCCGTCAGCGTTTTCTCGGTGCAGTCCTCATAAATCTCCTGGATCAGACCGACCTCGCGCGTGTCGAGGTGCCCATCGGCACTTGCCATGGCGACCATCGCTTTCAGGATTACGTCGCACTTTGTCACTTCGCTCAACGTATGGCTCCTTTTCAGGCTCGTTGCCTGATTGTGCGGAAACTTGCCCTATTTGCCAAGCACACCAGAAGGCCTTTGATGAGGTGGCTCGGGTGCGGTATCAACCTGCCGCCGTTCCAAAAAAGCTGTCTTAGTCATGTCAGACATCACCCCGTTAAGGGTTATCTTTTTAGCCGATACGCGGCCGGGCCACTACCACATCGCCGAGGGCGTGATTGCTGCTTTGGCGCGGCTGAGGCCGGTTGATGTCACCCGGATCGAGGTGAAACGCAAATGGATCGTCCCAACGCGCTGGCTGCGAGCGCGGATCAACGCCAAGAGTTTTTATCCACCCCGCATGCTGCGTATGGCCTATCGCATTGATGCGGAGACGCTGCCAGAAGCCGATCTTGTGGTTTCCGCCGGCGGCGAGACACACATGCCCAATATTTGCGTTACGCGGCTTCTCGATGTTCCCAATATATTTTGCGGCTCACTCTTACGCGGACTAGAGCCGGACAATTTCAGCTTAATTATCTCCTCCTACGAGCGTGACCGGGACAGCGAGCGTCATCTCGTTGTTTTGAAGCCATCCTCGATCGATCCGGACGCGCTTGGTCGGCCGGCGACCGTGCCGCGCTTCGGACCTGAGAATCACCCCCAGACATTGGGACTCCTTATAGGCGGGCAGGCAGGGCGGTTCCGGTACCGCGACAGCGAATGGAAAGACCTGCTGACCTTCGTTGCCAAGGTAGCCAGCGCCTGGGGAACGCGATGGCTGATATCTACCTCCCGGCGCACACCGGACAGTGTGGCAGATAGAATCGCTGAGATGGCGCGCGACGAGAGCGTTGTCGCCAAGTTCGTCGATTTTCGCACGGCGGGTCCCGGAACGCTGCCGCAGATCTTCGCCAACTCGGACGCAATCGTCTGCACGGAGGACTCAAGTTCAATGATTTCGGAAGCCGTGTCGGCACGGCTCCCCGTCGTAGGAGTTTCGCCGCGCGCCGCGCGTTTCACCGAAGATGAGCAGCTTTATCGAGAGTTCCTCATGGGCAATAACTGGTCGCGCACCATTCCCATTGCCGAATTGACGCCGGACAGCTTTGCGGGGGCGTTGGCAGAGGTTGAGCCCTTGCAGGAAAACCCGCTGGATGCTCTCGCGCAGAAGCTGAAAGCACGCTTGCCGGAACTCCTGTAGCGGATCCGTTATCGGCTCGCATTACCGTCGGTCGCGTCTGTTGTCGTTCTGCCGCCGTCGCTTGTCCTCTTGGATTTCATTGCAAATCAGAACGTCCTCCTGGGCGCGAGCTTCCCTCGTTGAGTTCGCGCGCACGACTCGTTAAAAGCGCGATCAAATCAGCTATTCCCATCGCCGCCAGCAAGAAAGCAAAAAACGGAGAACAATGGCTAACCCGCAATACGTCTACGTCATGACGAAACTGAACAAGACCTATCCCGGCGGGAAGCAGGTCTTGAAGGATGTAACGCTCGCCTTTCTCCCCGGCGCAAAGATTGGCGTCGTTGGTGTGAACGGAGCCGGTAAATCCACGCTGCTTCGCATCATGGCGGGCGAGGAAAAGGAGTTCACGGGCGAGGCATGGGCCGCGGAAGGTGTGCGTGTTGGGTACTTGCCTCAGGAACCTCAGCTCAAGCCGGACAAGGACGTCATGGGCAACGTCATGGAAGGCGTTGCAGAGAAGAAGGCCAAACTCGACCGCTACAACGAACTCGCGGTGAATTACTCAGACGAAACCGCGGACGAGATGGCGCGACTGCAGGACGAGATCGACGCGCAGGACCTATGGGATCTCGATGGTCAAGTTGAACAAGCCATGGATGCGCTGCGCTGCCCCCCGGGCGATGGAGAGGTGGGGAAGCTCTCAGGCGGCGAACGACGGCGTGTGGCGTTGTGCCGGCTCCTGCTGGCTAAGCCAGACATCTTGCTGCTCGACGAGCCCACCAACCATCTGGACGCGGAGAGTGTTGCCTGGCTGGAGCACCATCTACGCGACTACCCCGGCACAATCGTCATGGTCACCCACGATCGCTACTTCTTGGATAACATCACGGAATGGACGCTCGAGCTCGATCGCGGGCAGGGCGTGCCCTATAAGGGCAACTATTCGTCCTGGCTTGAGCAAAAGCAGAAGCGGCTAGAAGTCGAGGGAAAGCAAGAGGAAGCCAAGCAGCGGACCCTTGCGCGCGAGCTCGACTGGATCCGGGCGAGCCCAAAGGCGCGTCAGGCTAAGTCTAAGGCGCGCATCAAGGCCTATGACGAATTGTTGGCCGAGGCTGGGGCCGACAAAACGGCGAGGGCTCAGATTACAATTCCGCCAGGGCCTCGGCTCGGCGATATCGTCATCGAGGCCGATGATTTGGAGAAAGCCTTTGGCGACAGGCTCCTCGTCGAGGGCCTTTCGTTCAAGCTGCCACCGGGCGGTATTGTGGGTGTTATCGGTCCAAATGGGGCAGGCAAGACAACCTTGTTTCGCATGATCGTTGGCCAAGAGACCCCGGACAATGGTTCCATCCGGGTGGGTGACACGGTGAAGCTCGGCTATGTCGATCAGTCGCGCGACGCGCTTGACGAGAAGAAGAGCGTTCACGAAGAGATCTCCGCGGGCGCCGAGGTGGTGACCCTGGGCAAGCGTGAGGTGCCTTCAAGGGCCTATGTTGGCTGGTTCAACTTCAAGGGTGGCGACCAACAAAAGAAAGTCGGCCAGCTCTCTGGGGGTGAGCGCAATCGCGTCCATCTCGCCAAAATGCTGAAGTCCGGCGCCAACCTGATCCTCCTCGATGAGCCGACAAACGATCTCGATGTCGAAACGCTGTCTTCGCTTGAGGCTGCGTTGGAGGACTTTGCAGGTTGTGCCGTGATCATTAGCCACGATCGCTTCTTTCTGGATCGCATTGCCACTCACATCCTCGCTTTCGAGGGCGATAGCCACGTTGAGTGGTTCGAAGGCAATTTCGAGGACTACGAGAAAGACAAGAAGCGGCGTCTTGGCGATGACGCGATCGTGCCAAAGCGGATTAAGTACAAGAAGTTCGCGCGCGGCTAGGATTCAGCCTCAGGCTGCTTGCTTAGATGCCTCCGCCAAGGCTGCCCGGCTTGCAAACTCCTCCGTCGTACGGAAGCCGGCGGATTCGTGGCACGTCTGGCCAACAAAATGAGCGATCCTGAGTGGCGTATTGATGGCGTAGGCGTCAAGTGTCGGGGGTAGAACTGGACCAATCTCGTCAATGATCTGCTTTTGCCGCCTCGCTTTGGCACCGCTGAATCGGGGCGCTACGTCAAACATCAACTGTCCATCGACAGGAATCATGCTCCTTCTCCTCTTAGCACTCTGCTTCGCGCGATATTCCGAAGCCCTACACGGCCTCCGGACGGCTTCAAATAGATGCAGCTAAGGGTTGATCGCCGTGATTGGCATCGCATTCGCGGTTGCGCATTTGAGATTCTACGCATAAACATATCTTTATGTCAGATCAGCTTCAGGACCCCGGCCACGCACATAAGCTCGCGTCAGCGGTTCTTCCCCTGCGCCGTGACCAGCCAACACGGGCGCCTGGCTCTGGCCTTTCTAGCGCGCAAGTCCTTGCGTCGCTGCGGAGTGCGGGCGAGGCCACGCGCCTGCGTATTTTAGCCCTGCTGGCAGAGACTGAGCATAACGTTAAGGATCTGACGCAGATCCTTGTCCAAAGCCAGCCGCGGATCAGCAGGCATCTGAAGCTCATGGCGGAGGCGGGAATTATTACGCGGTTCCGCGAAGGATCTTGGGTCTTCTTCCGCATCGCCGACACTGGGCCTGAAGGCGGGCTGGCGCGCGCGATTGTCGATAGTCTCGACCCTGCGGACCTGACGCTAGCGCGCGATCGGGCGCGTGCGGAGGCAGTGCAGAGGGCACGCGCTGAGGCCGCGCAGGACTATTTCAAGGCCCATGCAGCCGAGTGGGACTCCATCCGTGCACTGCATGTTGCCGAAAGCCAAGTCGAAGAGGCGATGGCTCGGGCGTTGGGAGCCGGACCCTTCGAACTTCTTGTCGACCTAGGGACCGGCACGGGTCGCATCCTCGAGCTATTCGGTCCCTGCGCGGCGAAGGCGCTCGGTTTTGACCTCAACCACGACATGTTGGCTTATGCGCGCGACAAGCTGGAGCGCGTTGGGCTGTCGCAGGCGCAGGTGCGCCATGGCGACCTTTATAATATTCCGTTGCCCGACGGGGTCGCGGACGCGGTAGTTGTCCACCAGGTGCTGCACTTTCTCGACGATCCCGCAACAGCCGTTGCCGAGGCCGCAAGGTTGCTGGCTCCAGGCGGACGGCTCCTGATCGTCGACTTTGCGCCCCATGATCTCGAGTTTCTGCGGGAACAATCAGCGCATCGCCGACTGGGCTTTGGTCGCGCGCAGCTCGGGCGCATGATGGAGAGGGCGGGACTCAAGCTCCTTAGCTTCAAGGATCTGGATCCACATGGCGCAGCTGCTACGGACAGTACTGCTTCGTTCAGAGGTACGCAGGCCAAAGGAACTCCCGAAGGTAAATTGACAGTATCTCTTTGGCTCGCTCAAAAGCCGGTGGCTCCGGGCAAGACAAAAAAGCGCAATGGCAAGGTGGAGGTCACTGCATGATGCTCGCTACGCAAGATTCTCAAGAGCAGGAACCACCCAAGCGCCGATTTCTCGGTCGGGGCGCCATTGACGTTTCATTCGAGTTTTTCCCACCGCGAACGCCGGCGATGGAGGAAACGCTCTGGCGCTCCATTCGCCGCCTAGAGCCGCTACGTCCGAAGTATGTTTCGGTCACCTATGGGGCCGGCGGGTCAACGCGCGAACGCACGCACGCGACTGTCGGTCGCCTTCTGAGTGAGACAACTCTGAAACCAACGGCCCATCTGACCTGCGTGAGTGCGACCAAAGAAGATGTCGACGAGATCATTCGCGAGTATTGGGATCTGGGCGTGCGGCACCTTGTAGCCCTCCGTGGCGACCCTCCGGAAGGTGCGGGCAGCCAGTACACGCCTACGCCGGGGGGTTATGTGAATGCAGCGGATCTTACTGCCGGTATCAGGAAGATCGCGCCGTTCGAGATTTCGGTGGGCTGCTATCCGGAAAAGCACCCGGAGTCGCCATCGGTCGAAGCTGACATCGATATGCTGAAGGCCAAGGTCGATGCGGGTGCGACCGGCGCCATCACTCAGTTCTTTTTCGACAACGATGTCTATTTCCGCTACTTGGACCGGGTCCGGGCGGCGGGTATCGACATCCCAATCGTTCCGGGCCTCATTCCCATCCATAACTTTAAGCAAGCAGCGAGCTTCGCAGTGCGATCGGGCGCGAGTGTGCCCGATTGGTTGGGGCGACGGTTTGAGGGACTCGAAGACGACCAGGAGACGCGCCACCTTGTGGCGGCAGCGATCGCTGCAGAGCAGGTTCTCGGTTTGGTTGATCAGGGTATTACCGAGTTCCACTTTTATACGCTGAACCGCGCCGACCTTGTCTATGCCATCTGTCATCTGCTTGGTTTGCGGCCTGCCAAGGCGTTCGCAAGAAAAACGGAAGCGGATTCCGTACCAGCAAAAATTACGAAGGTCGCGTCATGACTCGCGAAGAACGGCTTGAGCTACTCGATAGGGCGGTTAAAGAGCGCATCCTAATTCTGGATGGGGCAATGGGTACGATGATTCAGCGCCACAAGCTGGATGAAGAGGGCTATCGCGGCGAACGCTTCAAGGATTTCGATCGCGACTTGAAGGGCAACAACGACCTTCTGGTCCTAACCCAGCCGGAGATTATTCGTGACATCCACAGCGGCTACTTAGAGGCTGGCGCCGACATAATTGGTACGAACACGTTCAATGCCCAGGCCATCAGTCAGGCCGACTACGGTTTGGAAGATATAAGCCACGAGATGAATGTCGCCGCGGCGAAACTCGCCCGTGAAGCTGCAGACGACTGGGAGGCTCGGACGCCGGATCGGCCGCGTTATGTGGCTGGCGCTATGGGGCCGACAAATCGCACCGCCTCGATTTCGCCTGACGTCAATAATCCCGGCTTTCGAAACGTGAGCTTCGACGATCTCGTGGAGGCCTATTCAACACAAGTCCGCGGCATGATCGAGGGCGGGGTCGATCTGATCTTAATAGAAACAGTGTTCGACACGTTGAATGCGAAAGCGGCCGGTTACGCCGTCGAAGAAGTCTTCGATGAAGTTGGCTTCAAACTTCCAATTATGATCTCGGGAACGATAACGGACCTCTCGGGCCGCAACCTGTCTGGCCAAACCCCGGAAGCGTTCTGGTACTCCATGCGTCATTTGAGACCGTTCTCAATCGGCTTCAATTGTTCCTTCGGCGCAGAACAGTTGCGTCCAGCCGTGGATGAGATCGCTCACGTCGCCGAAACCTATATCAGCGTCTATCCCAACGCTGGCTTGCCCAATGAGATGGGGACTTACGACGAGACCGCTGAACAAATGTCGGCGCAGCTTGAGGCTTGGGCCAAGGACGATTTGATCAATATCGTCGGCGGCTGTTGCGGCACGACACCTGATCACATTCGGGCCATTGCAGAGGCTGTAGCACCCTATGCGCCCCGTGTAATTCCTGAAGTCGAGCCGGCACTTCGGCTGTCTGGTCTCGAGCCGTTCACACATGCCTGATTTTCAGTAGGTGACATAGTAGTGACCAACGCTGCCCAAAACTTCGTCATGGTCGGTGAGCGGACCAATGTCACAGGGTCCGCCCGGTTCCGCAAATTGATTGAGGCCAACGACTACGCGGCTGCGCTCGAGGTCGCACGTCAGCAAGTCGATAACGGCGCCAACATGATCGATATCAACATGGACGAGGGCATGTTGAATTCGGAGGAGGCCATGCGGACCTTCCTCAATCTGATCGCGTCGGAGCCCGACATCTCGCGCGTCCCGATCATGCTCGATTCGTCCAAGTGGACGGTGATCGAGGAGGGGCTCAAATGCGTGCAAGGCAAGGCAGTTGTAAACTCGATCAGCATGAAGGAAGGCGAAGAGCCCTTCCTGGAACAGGCCCGCAAGATTCTGCGCTACGGCGCGGCCGTGGTCGTCATGGCATTTGACGAAACGGGTCAGGCCGAAACGGCCGAGCGCAAATTCGAGATCTGCAAACGCGCTTACGACTTGCTAACAAGCAAAGTTGGATTTCCGGGTGAGGACATCATCTTCGATCCGAACATTTTCGCAGTGGCAACCGGTATCGAGGAACACAATGACTATGGCCGCGCCTTCATCGAAGCCACGCGGCAGATCAAGCAAGAGCTGCCTCACGTGCATGTCTCGGGTGGTGTCTCCAATCTGTCGTTTGCTTTTCGCGGAAACGAGCGCGTACGCGAAGCCATGCATACGGTGTTCCTCTACCATGCCATTCAAGCAGGCATGGATATGGGTATCGTCAATGCAGGTCAGCTTGGCCAGTACGACGACATCGAGCCAGAGCTGCGTGAGCTTGTCGAGGATGTCATCCTCAATCGACGCGACGACGCGACCGACCGCTTGCTGGATGCTGCCGAGCGATACAAGGGTGGCGCATCGCATAAGAAGGAAGCGGACCTATCTTGGCGCGAGAAGCCCGTCGAGGAGCGCCTCACTTACGCACTTGTGCATGGCATCGGCGCATTCGTAGAAGAAGATACAGAAGAAGCGCGGCAACGTGCTGAGCGACCCTTGCATGTGATCGAAGGCCCGCTGATGGCCGGTATGAACGTTGTTGGCGACCTCTTCGGTGCCGGCAAGATGTTCTTGCCGCAGGTTGTTAAGTCGGCGCGGGTGATGAAGCAGGCCGTAGCCTATCTTATGCCCTTCATGGAGAAGGAGAAGGAGGAGCTTGGGCTCGTCGATCAACCCGCGGCGGGAAAAATCCTGCTTGCTACCGTCAAGGGTGATGTCCACGACATTGGAAAGAACATCGTTGGTGTCGTGCTTCAGTGCAACAATTACGAAGTGATCGATCTCGGCGTGATGGTGCATTCTCAGGTTATTCTCGAGACGGCGCGCGAAGAGAATGTTGATATCATTGGCTTGTCCGGGCTGATAACGCCATCGCTCGACGAGATGTGTCACGTGGCATCGGAAATGGAGCGGGAAGGCTTCGACATTCCGCTCCTCATTGGTGGCGCGACTACGAGTAAGGTCCATACGGCTGTAAAGATCAGTCCCAACTACCAACGGAACCAGGCGATCTACGTCACAGATGCAAGCCGCGCGGTCGGTGTCGTATCCGGACTGATCTCGAAGGAGAATAGGGACGCGCATATCGCCAAAGTCCGCGCTGAGTATGCGCAAATGGCAGAGTCCTACGCGCGCCGTCAGGCCGAAAAGTCACGAACAACGATTGCGCAGGCCAGGGCGAATGCGCTCGCGCTCGACTGGAAGGAATACGCACCACCCAAGCCGTCGTTCTTGGGGACCCGAACATTTGAGGCCTACGACCTACGCGAACTGTCGCGCTATATCGATTGGACCCCTTTCTTCCACGCATGGGAGCTGAAGGGGTCCTACCCCCGCATACTTCAGGACGATAAATATGGTGAGGCCGCGCGGCCACTCTTCGAAGATGCGCAAAACATGTTGACGCAGCTGATCGATGAGAAATGGCTGACGGCGAATGCCGTCGTTGGTTTCTGGCCGGCGAATAGCGTTGGTGACGACATTGAGCTGTATTCGGACGAAAGCCGTGGGAAGCCGTTCGCGACCTTCCATACGCTGCGCCAACAAATGGCACGCGATTCGGGGAAGGCAAATCTGGCCTTGGCTGATTTCGTCGCGCCGAAAGAGACAGGTGTCGCGGACTACTTGGGCGGATTTGCCGTCACAGCCGGGATTGGCGAAGATGAAATCGCGCGCCGCTTCGAGTTGGCCAACGATGATTATTCGAAAATCCTGGTGAAGGCTTTAGCGGATCGCCTTGCCGAGGCTTTCGCGGAAGCTATGCACGAGAAAGTTCGCCGCGAGCTTTGGGCCTATGCGCCGGATGAGAAGCTATCGAATGACGCTCTGATTGCCGAAGATTACATTGGCATTCGTCCTGCGCCCGGCTATCCGTCCCAACCCGATCATACAGAGAAGCGCACACTATTCGGGTTGCTCGATGCAGAGAGCGAGGCGGGCATGAAACTTACGGAGTCCTGCGCAATGTGGCCTGGTGCTGCCGTATCGGGCCTGTATTTCTCGCATCCTGAATCGCGCTACTTCGGCATCGGCAAGATCGGCCGCGATCAGGTGGCGGACTATGCGGCACGCAAGGGCTGGTCTCTCGAGGAAGCGGAACGCTGGCTCGGTCCAATTCTGAACTATGATCCCAAGGGGGTTACAGACGCCGCGGCCTAAGAAGCAACACAGCAGAGAGGGCGCCAAGACAGGTTCATCCGTCTACGGCGTTTATTCTCTGCTGGCTTGGTGTTGTTGGCCCTAAGGCCTAATGCTCGCTTTAGATCATTCCTAGAATTACGGCAGCGAGAAAGCCGAACGATAAAACGACCGAAGCCACGGTCAGTTTGGCTGTGAATTCCATCGGAAGCTCTCCTTTCCGATTGGAGGGGTGCTCGTTCTGCAATGACGCCATTTTACAAACTCCCCAGATTGTGTGCCAAGCTGTTTCATTGTTGCGGCGCACAACCAACAGGCCGCTGCAGCCGTTGTCATTCAACGCGTCAAGAAGAATTCGGTTCGGGCGTCGAAATTTTTTTTTGGGTTTCGGCCTTGGATCGATGGGATCGCTCGTGCTGTAGCCGGAGCCGACAATCTGCGGTGCACGCTGAATAAGGTGTGGAAAAATCTGCTGCAGATTCCTCGGTCGACCCAAAGAGCAGGGCGCAATGCGCCTTAGCGAACGGAGTCGAATGAGGGCGGGGCCTGCGAAATCATGGGGCAGTCCAACGTCTTTTCAAGGGCATCGGCAAGTTCCTGCTCGCTATTGGCCTTGATTAGCAGCCCGTTGTTCTGTTCTGCGAGGCACATCACGTCCACGATACTTTGGGTTCCTGTCCAGGAGTAACCTGCGTAACGGAATGCGATCACATGGACAGTCAGCTGTGCAGCGTTGTCATGAAGCTGCTTGGCTAACTCGCACGGTGCCCGACCGCACGTTTCCTCGCCGTCCGTCACAACGACAATCACGCCAGGCGTGTTGCGGTAGTCGAGCGCTTCAGCCGCTTGTTCGACCCCTGACGTCAGCGGTGTTTTGCCCGCGGGAATGATTCGGTTGACCGCGCGCATAATTTTCTTAGCGGCGTTTGCTGTTGGCTTCATGGCGAGGGACACGTTGCATTGATTGTAGGGGCCTGGACCGTATGTCACGAGACCAACCCGGCGGTAGCGCGTTGCGCTCGGGAGCACTTGCCGCAAGGCCCAGCGTACTTCGTCAATGCGAGGCTTAGAATTCGGAATACCGAGTTCCTGGTTTCCCGACATGGACCCCGATGCATCGAACACGATCATGGCGTCATCAGTGCAGGGCGCCTTCGACTCACTCTCGGGCTCGGCATTCTCTGCTTTTGCGACAAAGAGAGAACCGCCGACGAAAACCGACCCAACTAAGATGGATAACGCGAGGCCTGAGATGAACAAATTCCGCCAGTGCCTCAGTCGCTCGTCGCCACGATCTTGCATTTTTGCCGCGTCCCCTAGGGAATTTTCTTACAAGATTAGCCCAAGTCGCGTTTCCGCGGAATGGCAGAAAATCTGGGGACTCAACGAGGCTGCCCAGTGTCTAATGCCGCGGGCTGACGATCGACATCGCGCGAGCAGCAAAGAGTTGTCAGCATGCTTCGGCTACCGGACCAGGCCATCTTCGGCATCTCACCTTCAGCGGGCAACCGCTGCAGGATTGAGTAGGGCACCTAGCGGAGCGGGCGTCTTTAATGTAATAGCCGTTTACATGAAGACTTCCGGCCGCCGCTGGCATCGGCGCTCATACCATCACGGCAATCTCAAAGAGGTGCTATTGGAAGCTGCGCGCACGCTCATTGAACAGCACGGCGCCTTCGGCTTCAGCCTCGCGGAGGCCGCGCGGCTCGCGGGCGTGAGCCCCGCAGCACCCTATCGGCATTTCCGGGACAGGGACGCACTGCTGGCCGAAGTGGCGCGCAGCGGTTTTGAGCGATTTGCTGCGCGTCTCGATGCGGCCTGGAACAATGGTATCCCGACGCCGCTTTCGGCTTTTGAGGCCTTGGGTCGCGCGTATCTCGCTTTTGCGCGCGAAGAGCCGGCGAGTTACGCGGTCATGTTCGAGACAGGCGTGTCGGAGGCACAAGGCACGGAAGCGATTCAAGCAGCAGCAGCATCGCCTGCCGCGGAAAAAGCCTTCAACGTACTTCAGCAAGCCGCCGCCGCGCTCTGCCGGCAATTGCCAGAGAATGAGCGCCCGCCGCTGAAGCTCGTGGCCATGCACATTTGGACGATGTCTCATGGCATCGCCTCGCTGTTCATCCAGGAGGGCAGCGTTGCGAGGAAGGTGCCGCTCTCCCCGGAAGAGGTGCTAGAGAGCGGCATGCTCATTTACTTGAAAGGGCTTGGGGTCTTGCCGGAGGTGCCCGGTGAAGAAACGGCCTCAGGGGAGTCCTAACGGCTGGCCGTGCGCGACTGTTGACCCGCACTTCCGCGACTCGCTTCAAGCCATCTCAAGACGAGATTCCAGTCCGACCGCGACCCGTTATAGATGTTGCGGTCGCAATTACCGGAAACGCCGGGGACGTGCCCTGTCGCGGTGAATTGCCAGAAGGCCCATTTCCGGCCGGGATACCTCACATGCGGTTCGGCGGCGACCGAACGCAGCCAGAAATGATAGTCCTCGAACTGCCCCACGAGGATGTCCTTATGAAATCGCGGATCCGTGTAGATGATTGGCCGCTTGCCGGTGTGCCGCTCCATGGCCTCGAGAATGATCTCGATTTTCTTCAGAGCGCGGCCGCGAGAGATCTTTTTGGGGCAAGTCTTTGAGTCGGGATGCCACTCGAGATCGAGAACCGGGGGTAGAGCATCGGGATCATTTGGCACGTTCCGGATGAACCAATCGGCCTGTTCCGAGGCGGGACGGCACCAATAAATGAAGTGATAGGCGCCTCGTGCAATGCCGGCACGTTTGGCCGCCTCCCAGTTCTGGCGGAACTTCGGATCGAGATGGTCGCCACCCTCGGTCGCTTTGATGAAAGCGAATTCGATGCCCGCTTGGCGGACCCGGCGCCAATCGATATCGCCCTGCCAGTAGGAGACGTCGATTCCTTGGATCGGCATGGAATGTGCGCGTTTCACGCCATGATGCGGTTTGTGGTCGTTCAGCGTGCGGGCGATGGCAGGACCTCCACACAAAAGGCCAACGGCGACGGTGGCCGCCATGCCCAGACTGATGAATTGGCGAGACGCAATACGCATAGTGGTGCCCCCAAGAACGCGCGATAACCGTATAATTTTCGGCGAATTTGCGGGGAACTCTCGGCTCTTGCGGTTAATTTTGTCTTGGCCTGTGAAGCGCTATGAGTCGTTTCCAGGGGACCCGAAACCGCCCAATCGCAGACCAAAAACCAGGGGAGGGGCCGTTGAACGGCTTGCAACGAGGCCCCATATATGTGAATGTAAATAACATTCACTTGCGCCCTGAAAGGAACCCGATGCAGCTAGTTGCGACCCTTGACGATTACGGAAAGCCCGCGTGGTTCGCCGCGATGATCCTCGGCTTTATCGTTTGGTGGCCAATCGGTCTTGGTGTTTTGGCTTATTTGATCTGGAGTGGACGAATGGGATGCGGAAATAAGACGGCTTGGCGCTCGTACTTCAAGGAAGAGGCGCAGCGGTTCCAAAGCGGCTTTGGCTCGAGCGGCAATCGTGCGTTCGACGCCTATCGCGAGGAGACCCTGAAGCGTCTCGAGGACGAGGCTGAAGAGTTTCAGGCGTTTCTGAAGCGACTTCGTGATGCCAAGGACAAAGCGGAATTCGACCAGTTCATGGCCGAGCGGAAGCAGGTTCAGCCGGTTCAG
Source organism: Methyloceanibacter sp. (assembly GCF_058506495.1). Taxonomy (NCBI): domain Bacteria; kingdom Pseudomonadati; phylum Pseudomonadota; class Alphaproteobacteria; order Hyphomicrobiales; family Hyphomicrobiaceae; genus Methyloceanibacter; species Methyloceanibacter sp. The sequence continues at coordinate 20,179 of NZ_JBZMXT010000019.1, forward strand.
CCAAGCTAGACACAATCTTCTCCTATGAACGAATGCGATGAGGCGCGGGGCCCCGCCCCGCGTCTTACTTATTTGTAAGCCGTGGAGGCTTTCCTTCGCCGATGCGCTTTGTAGTATGCAGCTCAACGCGTCGAAGTATGAGGCGTGCACCAGAACCCAATACGCTTAAGGTAGCAAACAATGAATTTTGCAGTTGACCGTCGTCTTACTTTTCTTGTTGCTAGTTTGGGGCTTTTCGCCTGCGCAACGAGCGTTCAGGCCACTGAGCTTGAGGACCTCGCCAAGAATCCTCAGAACTATTTGGAGCAGCAAGTTGAGATGAAGGCGAGCTGCATCAAAGGCGGTCGGTCCGGCGATGTTCTGGGCTATGAGTGCACCACAAAGAATGGTGTCTATCTGAATGCAGACGATATCACGCCGGAAGAAGCCAAGACCAAGCTGGCGAACGAGTGTGCCGAGGGCGAATGCGAGGTCACTGTGGCGTTCGAGCCCTATTCGTATTCGACATCGGGGGTCGTTGAGCCAAACAAAGACGTTGTCATCTTCAATTCGAAAACCGCGAAGGTAAGCTTCTAAAGAGCGTCAGTCCTCATCGCTTTCCAGGATGCTCTTTGACCCAAACGCGCCCATTGTTAACGGCAGAAGGAGCGGGTTGAAGACGGTCTTCGTCACGAGCTTTCGCACCCAAGGCTTCGACTGCGTCGTGGGAATGAAGATCTTTGCGAACGCGGCAGCGTCTTCTTGCCGTCTGGCAATCTCCGGCTTCATCATCGCTTCGTAGGCAGCGAAAGCGGCAGAATGGTTTCCGTCATAGCGCCTAAGCTCTTGAGCGAGCAGATACGCGCCCGCCATGGCCATATGCGAGCCCTGCCCAGCCAGTAGAGACAGGCAACCACAAGCATCGCCCAGCAGCGTGACCCGCCCTCTCGACCACCGCGGTATGGCAATCTGTGTGAGTGTGTCGAAGTAGAGGGGGGCTTTCCCCTTGTAAGCTTCGAGTAGCGCCTCGGCGATCCACCCAGCGCCCTTGAAAGCACGCCGGACGAATGACAGCTGGTGGTCAGGCGGTACGTCTACTTCGTCGAGCCGAAACACGAACGTGGCGTCGAGCGAGCGTTCGCTAAGGGGATAATAGAAAGCCACGCGGTTCGGTTCTTCATGGATCTGCGCCGTGCGACGGAAGGGGAGATCGTGGTCTTCGACGTGGAAAGCCGCGACATAGGCGCCAAGAAAGCGCGCAAACTGACTCTCGTCTCCAAACATGACCTGCCGAATGCCCGAATGCACGCCGTCGGCCCCGAACACAAGCGCATACTCGCCGGTGCTACTGTCGTCGAACATCACGTCGACATGGGTCACTCGTTCTCTGAGGTCGGTGACTTCAGTTCCGAACCGCACTTCGACTCCGAGAGCTTTTGCGCGTTCATAGAGGATGCGCAAGAGATCGGGCCGACGAACATAGACATACTTGCCGTTCAGCGCGCGCTTCATTCGCTTGATCGGTACGGATGTATATGGCTTGCCCTCAGAATTCACGAACTGCAGTTTGTCGATGGGATAGCGCAGTGCGCGGAGCTTGTCGACGAGACCCATACGGTCCGCGACATCCCAGCCCGAACCATAGAAGTCCATCATGTAGCCCTGGTCCGGTAGTTCTGGGCTTTGCTCTACGACGACGGGATCTTCGCCGTATTCCTTGAGACAAATGGCGAGAGTGAGCCCTGCGATTCCCGCACCGGAGATTAGTGGCCTTCCGTCAATCGCCATTCAATTTTGCCCTTCGCGCGACCATACTTCGCCGAATTGTTGCTGGCTTCCGCGCACAAGTGTTGCGCTGTACTTCAAGGTGTCTATGAGGAGCCGTCAGCGGATGGCTTACCATAACCGCCCCCGGTCGGCGTTCGGATAATCAACGTATCGCCATCTGCGAGTGTGGTTTGATCGGAACCATGCAGTTGCTCAAGAGTTCCCGTGTGCCGGCGCACCCAGTTCTCCCCAATTCGACCCGGTGCGCCGCCATCTGTCCCAAAAGGCTGCCTGATGCGAAAGCCTGACAGAACCGCACAGTCCATCTCTTCCAAGAATCTCAGCATACGAACCGTACCGTCGCCTGCGCGCCAACGGCCAGCGCCGCCCGAGCCTCGTTCGATTTCGAAACGCTCCAGCAACACGGGATAGCGCAACTCCAAGACCTCTGGATCCGTTAGCCGCGAGTTCGTCATATGAGTTTGCACCGCGGCGGCACCGTCAAACCCTGGCCCCGCTGGGGCGCCCGAGCAGATCGTCTCATAATACTGAACCCTTTCGTTTCCGAATGTGAGGTTGTTCATCGTCCCTTGCGCCGAACCAAGAACGCCCAGGGCGCCATAAAGGCAATTCACAATTGTCTGGCTTGTCTCGACATTCCCGCCTGCAACCGGTGCCGGATAGCGTGGTTTGAGAAAAGATTCTTCCGGCAAGACAATATCAATATGGCGCAGGCAGCCTGCGTTCAATGGAATGTCTTCGTCGACGAGGGTACGGAACACATAAAGTACGCAGGCCCGTGTGATCGGCTCTGGAGCGTTGAACGTTGTTTCTGTTTGTTTGCTCGTTCCAGTAAAATCGACCGTTGCCCTATGCCTTTTGCGATCGATCCTGATAGCGACTTCGATGCGGCTACCTTGGTCTGTGTCGAGTGCGAATTGCGAGTCTTGCAGGATTCCAATGACTTTGCGCACCGCCTCCGCTGCATTGTCCTGCACATGTCCCATATAGGCTGCGACGGTGGGGAGCCCGTATTGGCGCACCATTTTGCGTAACTCGACCACACCTTTCTCGTTGGCTGCGACCTGCGCTTTGAGGTCGGCGATATTCTGCTCGATGTTCCGTGCAGGATAGGGTGCGTCGGCGAAGAGGCGCCGCGCCGCGTCTTCTTGAAAGCGCCCGCCGCTGACAAGTCGGAACGGGTCGATATAGATGCCTTCTTCCTCGATCGTTGCCGCATTTGGACTCATCGAGCCAGGCGCGATGCCTCCCACATCTGCATGGTGGCCGCGCGCGGCAACAAAGAAGAGAATCTTCTTGCCTCGTTCATCGAAGACCGGCGTTACGACAGTGATGTCAGGGAGATGTGTTCCGCCGTTGTATGGCGCGTTCAGCATCCAAACATCGCCGGGACGAAGCTCGGAACCGACTTCCCGTACAATTGTTTCAACGCTTTTGTCCATCGAACCAAGATGAACCGGGATATGAGGCGCGTTTGCGATTAGCGCGCCGCTCGCATCGAAAATGGCGCAGGAGAAGTCTAATCGCTCCTTTATGTTGACCGAGCGCGCCGTGTTTTGCAGCGCATAGCCCATCTGCTCGGCAATCGAGACGAAGAGGCTGTTGAACACTTCGAGCATAACTGGGTCGGCCTCGACACCGATCTTTTCGTGCACCCGCCTGCGGCGCGCTCGCGTCAGGAGGACATCGTTCTTCGATGTCACTGAGGCACGCCACTCGGGTTCGACAACAACCGTTTGATGATCCTCGATGAGCAGAGCGGGGCCGTCGAGCGCAGCACCAGACATCAGATTGGCTCGGCGATAGACAGGAACGTTGTACCAGCTGCCATGGGTGAACATATCAGCGTGGGTATCCGGCTCGGGTTCATACAGATCCACAGATCCTTGCGAATTCATTCCAGTCGTGGGCGCGCCACCGCCAATAGCCTCGACCTCCACCGCTTCGATTTCGATTTCTTTTTCTGGACTAATGAACCCAAAACGCTGTTGGTGTGCGGCCTCGAAGTTTTCGCGCATCTCAGTCAGCGATGCCGTGGGTATCCGCAGCGAGCTATCGGTGCCTTCGTAGCGCAGATGCGCTTGTTTAGCGATGGCGTCAGCTTGAACGCCTTGCGACGAGAGTTCACTACGCGCTTCGTGCTCTAAGGGTGCACAAATCTCGGCGAGTTTGCCTAAGCCATCATTGTCGAGCAGCGCGAGAACCGCATGGGTGCGGGTCGCCCGCACACTTGCCAGACCCATGCCATAGGCAGACAGAACGCCCGACAGCGGATGGAGCAAGACACTATCGATCGCCAGCGCGTCCGCCACGAGACAGGCATGCTGCCCACCAGCTCCGCCGAAACAGTTGAGGACGTATCCGGCGAGATCGTAGCCGCGCTGCACAGAGATCGTCTTGATAGCATTGGCCATATTGGCAACGGCAATCTTGATGAAGCCCTCTGCGATTTCTTCGGGTTGGCGCGCATCATTCAGTCGCCGCGCAAGCCCGTGAAACGCCTTTACGACAGCGCGCCGATCGAGGGGCTGGTCTTGGTCTGGGCCGAAAATGTGCGGGAACAGGTCAGGCTGGAGCTTGCCTGTCATGACGTTCGCATCCGTCACGGTGAGCGGTCCGCCGCGGCGGTAGGCGCACGGTCCAGGATCCGCACCTGCCGAATCGGGTCCCACGCGGAAACGGGATTCGTCTTGATGCAGGATCGATCCGCCGCCGGCGGCAACCGTGTGAATAAGCATCATCGGTGAGCGAACGCGGGCACCTGCCACCACACTTTCGAATGTGCGTTCCAACGCACCATTGTAGTGGCACACATCCGTGGATGTGCCTCCCATGTCGAAACCGATGACATCGGGGAAGCCTGCTGCCCGTGCGGTCTCTACCGCGCCAATCACGCCACCCGCCGGACCGGACAGTATCGCGTCCTTGCCACGGAAGAGGTGCGCCGAAGTAAGCCCGCCAGAGGACTGCATAAACAGCAGCCTTGTTCCATCTTTGGCAGACGTTTTCTCGCCACCCGTTGAGAGTGCAGTCGCGACGCGGTCCACATAACGTCTGAGCAGCGGAGACAGATACGCATCCACGACCGTCGTATCGCCTCGGCCAACAAACTTTACAAGCGGGCTGACTTCGTGGCTGACGGAAACTTGATGAAAACCCAGTTCGTGCGCAAGGACCGCCGCCTCGCGCTCGTGGTCCGGATATGCATAGGCGTGCATGAACACAATCGCGACGGCGTCGATTCCCTCTTGATGGGCGTCCTCAAAAACCTCACGCAGTGCTTCACGATCCAGCGGTAGCTCGACCGAACCGTCGGCGCAGATGCGCTCTGGCACCTCCACAACCCGCTCATAGAGCATTGACGGCTTAAGGATGTGCCGCGCAAAAATCTTTGGCCGCGCCTGATAGCCGATTTCCAGAGCATCACGAAAACCGTTGCTGACAATGAGGAGAACGCGATCGCCCTTGCGCTCAAGAAGTGCGTTCGTAGCCACCGTCGTCCCCATGCGCACGGTCTCCACTTGCTGAGACGGTAGGGGCACATCCCGGGGCACGCCCACGAGATCGGCGATCCCAGCGATAGCGGCATCCTCGTAGGACTCTGGATTCTCCGAGAGCAATTTTGTGGTTACAAGCGTGCCATCAGGCTTGCGCCCGACGATGTCCGTGAACGTGCCGCCGCGGTCGATGAAGAACTGCCACTTGCCGTTCATGCTGCGAGTTTGCTGTCTGTCACGAGATCCGCTTCAATCCGGCCGAATATTGCTTCCAGCGGCGGACATAGACGTCCGCTCCCCGCGCGATCATGGCGCGCGTCTTGTCATCCACCTCACGCACGGCCTTGGCGGGCGATCCGATGATCATGGAATTGTCGGGGAATTCCTTGCCTTCGGTGATGAGGGCCCCGGCGCCCACGAGACAGTTGGACCCGATTTTGGCGCCGTTGAGGACAATCGCGCCCATGCCGACCAGCGAGTTGTCGCCGATCGAACAGCCGTGAAGGACCACATTGTGCCCGATGACACAGTCTTGTCCGATAGTCAGCGGAAGGCCGGGATCCGTATGGAGGGTGGAGTTGTCCTGAACCTGCGAGCGCGTGCCGATCTCGATCCACTCATTGTCACCGCGCAGAACTGAGCCATACCAAACACTCGCCTCGGATTTCAGCCGCACCTTGCCCGTGACAATGGCCGTTTCGGCGACCCAAAAAAGCCCGTCCTCCGGAAATTCGGGTGCCTGTCCATCGAGCTCATAGACCGCCATCTTCGCTCCTTTCGCCACTTGGTTGCCGTGGATACAATCCTGAAGCAGCCTTGTCATGCATGATCAGGCAGGCGGGGCGCTCGAAGCCCTTGTAACTCTGGGATCACCCCGGTAAGGAACAGTGCCCGGAATAGCTTCCCTTAGGTTTGAACGAGCTGATGAGCACCAAAGATACGAAAAAGGGCGGAAATCTGCTGTCGATTTTTATCGTTTCCAGCTGCGCCGCCATCGTGATGGCTGGGGGGTCTGCGATTATCCTCCAAGCCCTCATTCTGGCGGCAGCCAACCTTTTCGAACTAGGATCGACATTTGTCTGGGTGGCGAGCGGCGCAAATGCGCTTTTGGCACTGTGGTTCGCCGTCTGGACGTTTGTCAGGTCGTGGCATGTCGAGCGGCGCCTCGGAGCTGGTCTAGAGGTTGATGAGCCGAAGATTTCGATTCTGGCCAATCTTAAGGGATAGCAGGACACACTGAGCGCGGCATCGGCGCGCTACGGGTATGAATATTCCATGCGGTAGGACCGAATTTACCGTATGGTTCAACAGGATCCAGAGTCTCAAGGGGGATCAGAATGTCGGTTTGGGGAAAGCTCGCGGGTGCAGCGGCAGGTCTGGCGGTCGGAGGGCCGATTGGCGCTTTGGTCGGCGGTGTTGCCGGACACTATGTGATTGACCGCGATGGCGAAGAGGGCGGCGCTGGCGACGGCGAAGATCAGGTTGCCTTTACCGTGGGTGTTATTGCGCTCGGCGCCAAGATGGCCAAAGCCGACGGTGTCGTCACGATGGACGAAGTCAACGCCTTCAAGGAAGTCTTCAAGGTCCCCGACGGTGAAATGAAGAATGTTGCGCGCGTGTTCAACCTCGCTAAGCAAGAGGTCTCCGGCTACGAGGCTTATGCGGACCAACTCGCAGGGATGTTCAAGGGCAACCGGAAGCTACTTGAGGACGTGCTCGACGGCTTGTTCCACATTGCGAAAGCCGACGACGAGTTTGATCCAAGTGAAGAAGAGTTCCTTCACCAGGTCGCCAAGCGTTTCGGCTTTACCGACACGGAGTTCGGCTACATCAAAGCCAGGCACGTTATTGCCTCAAAGCGTAATCCTTACGAGGTGCTCGAGGTACAGCCGACCATCTCCAATGATGATCTGAAGGCCCAGTACCGCAAGCTGATCGCGGACAATCACCCCGACAAGCTAATCGCCCGTGGTGTGCCGGAAGAGTTCATTGCGATTGCCACCGACAAGGTCGCGGCAATAAACGATGCCTATCAGCAGGTTGCAAAGGAGCGTGGGCTCTAAGTCCGCGCCTTTCGTCGTTTTTCTGCGTCAGCTCATTGGATTTGCCGTTTGAACCTGCGTCGCCTCGAGGCGCCCGCCAAGGGCGCGTCGCAAGTTGGATAAGGTCGCATGACAGCTGCTCCGGATAGTAAGCTCGCCACGCATTGGGTCCCATCTCCTAATTTCGATCAAAGGCGGGACGCAAGAGAGCCGGACATGCTGATCGTCCATTACACCGGGATGGAGACGTGTGTTGGTGCTCGCGACTGGCTCACATCGGAAGAATCCAAGGTCTCCGCGCACTATCTTATCGACGAAGATGGGACGATCACGCAGATGGTGCCGGAGTCGGAGCGAGCGTGGCACGCAGGACAGAGCTATTGGGCTGGTGAGACCGATCTCAACTCCGCTTCCATCGGCATCGAGATCCACAATCCCGGCCACGACTTCGACTATCCGCCGTTTCCCGATGCGCAAATGCAGGCGGTCGAGGCCCTCTGCAAAGATATTCTCGGACGACGTGTCATCCCTGCCGCACGCGTGTTGGCTCACTCAGATATCGCGCCAGGTCGCAAGCGCGACCCCGGCGAACGCTTCGATTGGGCAAGGCTTGCGCGTGCCGGGATCGGCCTCTGGGTCGAGCCGATTGCAGCAAGCGCCGACGCGGGACTAGGGCTCGGCGACGAGAGCGCTGCCGTGGCCGAACTCCAGAGCGACCTTGTTGACTTCGGATATGGCGTCGAGGCCACTTCGACATACGGTCGTGGTACCGAGATCGTTGTGGAGGCCTTCCAGCGCCATTTTCGGCCGGAGCGGGTCGACGGACGGGCTGATAGGTCGACATGCGAGACGTTGAAGAATCTGCTCTCGGTCCGCGCGAGTACGGCTGCCTAGTTACTGCGAAACAGACTGCCACTTTTCCCAAAGACATAAAAAAGGCTCGCCCGGGATTGGGCGAGCCTTGAAGCTCGTGTTATCGAGCGCGCTAAGCGCTCCGAGGACTACTGATTGTCGTTGTAGAAGCTCGCGGCCTTTTTGACGTTGCCTTCCGCGTCTTCCATGAACTTCTCTTTGGCGGACTGCTTGCTGAAGCAGTAGACCTTGCCGTCAATTTTCTCCATGACCGAGCAATCGGTGTACTTCTTGACGCCCTGAGTCAGGCCAAAGGCGCAGTTGTTGCCAAACTCACCGGCAGCGCCAGCAGCGAGGGCACCGGTAACAGGGGCAGTGATCATTGCACCGGTAACTGCGGCTGCGAGAACAACCTTCTTCATACTATTTTTCCTCCAAGACTTTTGGATAGGTGACTTTCGAGTGCGCGGCCCATTTGGACAACGACCTGCCATTCAATCGTTAGAAAAGGACGCCGCGTCAATGGACAATCGACATACCAGGAGACTAAACCGCCGGGAGTTTGACCGGTACTGGCGGAGACCATCGCGACTGCGCGATCTTTTTTGGGAACCGTCGTGAGACGGCACTGCCTCCATGAAGGGAGACTGAAACTTTAAGTGACTTGTGCTGTCGCGTGGGCTCGCTTGACTATAGCGTCTCTTCGAAATCCATGCCTTCGAACGTGTAGCGATCAATCTGGGTCCAGATGCCGTCTTCTTGGACGGGAACCTTATGGACTTTCACATTGCCGACTTTCAGCTTGCCGTCCTTCTCGTCGACCCAGAAGTCGAGATCGTAGTACTCGTCCTTGCTGCCGGGTTTGCGAAAGTCGGTGCACGCAAAATACTTCCCTTCACCCATGAGCCGCCGAACCGGCCGATGCATCTCAACGAACTGCAGCTTGAGGTCTTCTCCGGTCTTCTCGTCTTTGACCGTGATATTCCCGTCCTCGTCCTTGTTTTGGAGGATGTAGTCGTGAATAGCGGCCATCACGTGCCAAGCGCGCGCGCCCTCGATGCTGCCGGGATGCTCTTGCACGGGCAACCACCACCACGCAACAGGCAGACGCGTAATCATGAAGTACCCATCGCCGTCACGCTTTGGGCCCTTCTGAACACGAATATCTTGAAGTGTTAGCTGCTGTCCGTCGGGCTTGAACCAGAAGTCGATAGCGTACTGTTTCTTTGGCTCTTCGACATCGTTGAAAATGACATTGGCGAACCAGCCATAGCCTTCCATTCCGCGAACGATCTTTATCTGATCGAATGTCAGTCGAAGGTCGGCGGCGAGCTTAGGATCATGAAACACGAATGCACCGCCTTCTGAGCGTTCATCGATGACCTCCTGAACGCGGGCGTTCACATCCTCCTCCGTGAAAACCTTCTCGCCTGATGCAGCCTTGGCTTGTTGTTGCTCAAGGAACTTCTTCGCACGGGCGAGGTTGGCCTTCGGGTCTTTCAGAAAAGCGGATTTCGAGTTCTCACTTGAGAAGCAATAGACCTTGCCGTCTTCGGCTGTCCAACTCACCGAACAGTCGGTCTTTACCACCTGTCCGTCTGCCATGCCCATTGCGCAACTCTCGTCGAACTCGGCTCCGGCACCTCCGTGATCGTCCATGGCGAGTGCTGCGGAAGCGGGCGTCAGCGCCAGCATGCCGGTCAACAGTGCAGCCGCCGTAAGCTGGCGGATCGGCTGTTCCGATATCATGTTTGTCATCGTCGTGGGTCCTTGGGCGTTCTTCTCGTTGGCAGCTTGTCTTGCTGATTATTGTTAGATTCTCTCTGTTTACATTCCTAGTTTGCCCTCACGGGCGTTGTCTGTGACCTGAGTTACGCTGTATGGGCTCATGCCTGAGAGCCTGATCTCAACGCGGGGCGGGGAAGGGCGGCTTCGCCCGAGCCGTAGCCTGCGAGCGCGTCTCGGTCCAAGACCTCAATCGAGCCTCGCGATGAACGAACCCAGCCCAAGCGCTCCCATTCTGAGATGTAGCGGCTGATGACCTCGCGCACGCTTCCCAGATCTAAGGCCAACTGTTGGTGTGTCTTGGCGACCACATTTGAGTTTTCGGTTTCTGACACAAGACGTCGTGCCAGTCGGAGGTCCAGGCTTGCAAAGGCCACTTCGTCCACAAGCATGATCAAGCTCGACAACAGGTCCCCGTAATTCGTCAGAACGTAGTTGCGGAACTTCGGCGACGACGACATGAGCCTGTGAAAGACGTCGACGGGTATGGCTGCGAGCAAAGCGTCGGCCTGCGCATTGCTCTCCGCGGGGAAGGGGTTGCCGGCAATCAAGCAGGATGTTGTCAGGACGCAAGTCTCACCCGCACCGACTTGGTACAGCATAATCTCACGGCCAGACTCTGACGTCTTGAAGACCCGGGTTTGCCCTTCGATGCACATCAAATAGTTCTGGCAAGGCTGACCCTGGTAGTAGGCCGTGTCACCTCGGCGGAGCCGTTCGAATTGGGCAACCTCGAACAGTGTCTCTTTCGTTTCTGGCTCAAGCTCTGCCAGTTCCGGAAACACTGTGAGCCAGCGTGCGAGCAAAACCTGATTTGTCATTGCTTGTCGTGCTCTTCCCCAGGGTCGTCACTCCGTTCCGCGAACGGCGGAAATCCCGTGTTCCGTCCCAGTGCGGCAGTTTGACGCGAGCATATGGGAACAATGGTAGCTGAGGGATCAAAATGCCGTGACGAGTTCGGGAGGCGTAAGGATAGCCCATATGCCGGCTCGTTGGCGTAGCCCGCAGTCCCCGGCTCTTGACGAAAACCTTGAAATCCCCCTTATCTCAATATGTCAGCAGGCCGGATGGCTGCTCCTTGAAGCTCAGGGAGAGGAAAGTCCGGGCTCCATGGAAGCACGGTGCCGGATAACGTCCGGCGAGGGCGACCTCAGGGAAAGTGCCACAGAAAGCAAACCGCCGTTGGTCGGCTGCAGAGTCCGACAGGGGTAAGGGTGAAAGGGTGCGGTAAGAGCGCACCGCGCCTTTGGCAACAAAGGCGGCAAGGCAAACCCCACCGGGAGCAAGACCGAATAGGGGCCGCTCGGTCGGCGCATCGCCTAACGGCGATGAAGCGACCAGGTCTGTTTCCAGACCCGCGGCCCGGGTTGGTTGCACGAGGCGCCTTGCAAAAGGCGCCCCAGATGAATGGCCATCACCTTGCGTTAAGCGAGGCACAGAACCCGGCTTATAGGCCTGGTGGCAGTTTAGGACCGGCGTGAGGGAAACCCCCTCGCGCCGGTCTCCCGTTTGGCCCGTAGAAATCCCAGATGAGCGAACGGCCGGCGGTGGGCGCGCGCCGGCCGTTCTGTAAGAAGCGCCGCGAGGCAGGGCGCTCCAGCTTGTTTAAGTGGCGACTCGCGTCCCCCTGTTTTTTACGCCGCGTCTGCTTGAGCCAAGTCAAAACGATCGGCATTCACGACCTTTGCCCAAGCCGCCACAAAGTCTTTGACGAACTTCTCCGCGGCGTCGTCTTGCGCGTATAGCTCCGAGTAAGCGCGCAGGATAGAATTCGATCCGAAGACCAGATCCATGCGTGTTGCGGTCCACTTGACCTCGTCGGTCTCGCGGTCTCGGATCTCGCAAATGCCGTCATCCGTCGGTTTTCACGCCGAGGCGCGCTGACAGTAGCGGTGTCGCAAGACAGCTTCGCGTCAGCGGCGCGAGAAAGACTTGGTTGCTTCAGCGTTTGATGAAGTCTTGGATGAGCCGAAGCGTCGCTTCGGGCTGCTCTTCCTGAGGCATGTGTCCACACTGACTGATGATCTCCAGCCGTGAGGTCGGCATGTTACGTCGGAGCTCTAGCCCAATGTCGAGCGGGACGATTTTGTCGTTGTCGCACCAAGCGATAAGCGTCGGCTGGGTGATGGTCGGATAGCGCTGCGAAATTTCCGCCAGGCCTTGGGGCACGATTTGGCGCGCGCTTTGGATCACCGCGTGTTTCCCGGCGATCGTCCGCAAGGGGGCCGCGTATGTGTCGACCGTCTCCTGGCCGATTTTGCTGTCGTCGAAATAAGCGAGCCTGAGCGCGACGCGAGCCTGCATTTCGGGCGGCACCATACGGACGCCGAGATGTGACATGAGAGGCAAGTCCATCATCTTGAACGCGACGGGGATATTCTGCGGGTAGGCTATTGTGTCGAGCAGCACGAGCTTGGCGATGCGCCCTTTCAAACGTGCGTCCTCGTCGAGCGCCAGCATCAGGGAAATGCCGCCCCCGTAGGAATGTCCAATTAAGGTTAAGTTGTTGAGGTCCTTCTCAAGGATCAGCTGTTTAATGAGCTGGGCCTGATCGAAAATTGAGTAGTGCTCGTCGAGGGGCTTGTCGGATTGTCCGAAGCCTTTCAGATCGACGGCAATGACCTTGTTTTTCTCGGCGAGCGCCGGCGCAATGCGCCGCCAAGTAAACGTGCTTGAGCCGAAGCCGTGAATTAAGAGGATTGGAGAGCCTGTGCCTCTGGTCTCGTAAAACAATCTAACCGGCGCTTCTGGCGGTCCGAGCCGCGCGAAGGCGGTACCTTGGGCCATCGTCGAACTGGCTGCACCTTGCACTGACAGGACACCCGCCACTAGCAGGTAGCTGGCCAACGCCGCCAGACCAAGAAATCGGTGAAGCGTTAGCGCCAATTCGAACCTCGCCATCCTCATTTATGGCTTCCCTCGACTGACCAGTAGGCGTCTCAAATGCGCCTCAGTTATGGCCGGGAAGAGCCGGCCCCCAGGGATATCTCGTCCCACCGAACGCGGGCTCTATGCATCAATGTCTATCGCGCTTTGCACCAAGCCACCAAGGAGACTCGCGGTCGTCAAGAAATTGGCAATCCGGATCTGCGCTCAATTCCCATGAGAAAGCGCTAGTTCCCGAGCATTTCCATTGACGCCCATGATATCCCATGTTATCCCATAATGGCCCGTTCGGTGAGTGGGGTGGAGGAAGCAGGCAGCGCTTCCTTTGAGGCCACGGGGGGATCCGCGCCGCTTTCTCCACCCATTTTCCGAATTTGCGGAAGGCGAGCGCCGAAGCGCAGTTGTTTCAGTTCCGTGTTCATTCAGTAGGCTTCGTAGCGCGTGAGGGGGGAGATGGATCAGTTTGTCTCGTCATTCACGAATAGGATCGACGCCAAGGGCCGAGTCTCGGTCCCCGCACCTTACCGTTCGGTTCTCGCCAAAGACGGACTCGAAGGCATTTATTGCTATCCATCGCTTGATGCGCCTGCGCTCGACGCCGGCGGCCAGCGCCTCGTCCATAAGATCAATTCTCTCGTTGAAGACCTCGCGCCGTACTCCGATGAGCGCGATCAACTCGCCACGGCTCTCTTCGGTACATCCGAAATTCTCTCAATCGATCAAGACGGTCGTACGATTCTCCCCGAGCGCCTGCGTCAACACGCCGGCATCACCAGCCACATCACGTTTGTGGGGTTGGGGGAGAAATTTCAGCTCTGGGAGCCGAAACGTTTTGAAGAGCATTTGGCGGAGGCGCGGGACAAGGTTCGCGATCTCCGCAAGTTACTCGGCGCGGGGCGCCGCGGAAGCGGCGGTGCAGAGGGAGTACGGGAATGATGACGGACCGCGGCAGACCTTCGTCTGTCGCTGGCGGACTGGTCCGTCACATTCCCGTATTGCTCTCAGAGGTCCTAACGGCGCTTAAGCCAAAATCTGGTGAGATCATTATTGACGGCACGTTCGGTGCGGGGGGCTATTCGAAAGCCATCCTCTCAGCCGCCGATTGCCGCGTCCTCGCTATCGATCGCGATCCAGAGGCTCTCGCCAGCTCTGAAGAACTCGCGTCTGATTTTCCCGGCCGCTTCGACGCTGTGCTAGGGCGCTACAGCGAGATGGAAAGCCTAGCCACTGCGAATGGTATAGATACGGTCGATGGCGTTGTGCTCGATATCGGCGTGTCATCTATGCAGCTCGATCAGCCAAAGCGTGGCTTCTCCTTTGCGAAGGACGGTCCTCTCGATATGCGGATGGGTGCGGAGGGGCTTTCGGCAGCCGATATTGTCAATAATTTTGACGAAGCACAGATTGCAGAGATCCTTTTTGTTTTTGGCGAAGAGCGCCGTTCGCGCGCGATTGCGAGGGCTCTTGTCAAAGCGCGCTCGGCGGCTGCGATCACACGGACAAGTCAGCTGGCAGAGATCGTCTCTGGCGTTCTGGGGCGCACCCGCGACGAAGCCAAACACCCTGCCACCCGAACTTTTCAGGCGCTTCGATTGTATGTGAACGGGGAGTTGGAGGAGCTCGCAGGCGGCCTTAGCGCTGCAGAGCGTGTTCTGGCTCCCGGCGGGCGACTTGTAGTGGTCACGTTTCATTCTCTCGAAGAGAGGATTGTTAAGCGTTTCTTTACGCGATGTGCCACGCCGCCAAAAGAAGGGTCCCGGCATCTACCGGAACGAAAGCGCGAAGAATTTTTGCCAAGCTTCCAGCTTCTTAACCGTCGTCCAGTAGAACCGAGCGAGGACGAGGTCCGAAGCAACCCCCGAGCGCGCTCCGCCAGGCTTAGAGCCGGAGTGCGGACGGATGCTCCGGCCCTAGATTTCGACTTCGCCGGGCTAGGGGTGCCCGAGCTGCGCCAGACGAAGGGCGCTTGAGATTTGTATTGAGGGACGCGCCTTCGCTTGGGCGCGGTTGTGTGATGCTGCGTTTTGTCAATATCTCCATGATTCTAGGCCTCGTCGTCCTTGCCACGGTGATCTACCAGGTCAAATACGAGGCTCGGAGTTTGGACGAAAAGATCGTCAAGCTTCAACGGCAGATCGAGGCTGAACGTGACTCACTGGCCGTCGCGCGGGCGGAATGGAGCCTTTTGAACCGGCCCGAACGTATCGAGCGTCTTGCAGAGAAGTACCTTGAACTCCAGCCGGCTCATCCGCAGCAGATCGTCGTCGTGGGCGAAGTAACGGAGACGGACTTCGAGCGAGTCCGATCGTTGGCACAGACCGCGAAGACAGGAGACACCCCAACAGCAAGTTTCAGACCGGGCGCTCACTAGGTACGGATCGGGATGCTTCAGCACGAAAACCAAGCTCCGGATCCAACTGCCGTTCGCGCGGCGCGCGCTTACCACGCGCGCTGCCGCATGCGATTCCGCCTCGCATGCCTGGGCTTTGCCTTGGCGTTTGTCTTGATCGGTGGTCGGCTCGTATCGCTCGGACTTGCGGAAAAGGGGCCAGGACGGGGTGGTTCCTATGACATCTCAACCACGATCCATCGTCCGGACATTCTGGACAGGAATGGTGAATTGCTCGCGACGGATATTCGGGGCGCGACGCTCTTCGCCGATCCAAAGCGCATTCTCGATGCCGATGAAGTTGTCACCGGCATTGTAAGCGTTCTGCCGAAAACAAATGAGGCTCGGTTGCGAAAGCAGCTCGCGAGGCCAAGTCGTTTCGTACGAATAGCGCGTGAACTAACGCCTTTCCAACAGCAGCAGGTCCATGACCTCGGGTTTCCGGGCCTCGGCTTCATCCAAGAGTACCGTCGCTTCTATCCGGTTGGAGCGACTGCCAGTCATGTTGTGGGCCTCGTCGATGTCGACAATCGCGGTCTTGCCGGCATCGAGAAGTACATCGACAACAACCCGCAGCTAACAATGATGAATCCGCAAACTGAAACTGGCGGGGAAACCGTGGCTGTCTCTCTCGACGTTGGCGTACAGCACGTTCTGAGAGAAGAGCTTGTGAACGCGATATCTTTGTACAAGGCAAAGGCAGCGTCGGGCCTCGTTATGGATGTCCATACTGGTGAGATTGTCGCTCTTGCATCTTTGCCTGACTTCGACCCTCACCGCCGTCAGGAAGCGCTCGACAAGAATAGAATCAACCGCATCGGCTTCGGTGTCTACGAGTTGGGTTCGATCTTCAAGGCCTTCACGGTCGCCGGAGTCCTGGATTCCGGTTTGGCAAATTTGAACTCTGTATACGACGCAACAAGCCCCATCTATTTCGGTCGATTTTCGATTAACGACTTCCATGGCAAGCGTCGACCGCTCACCGTCGCTGAGTCTTTCATCTACTCCTCGAACATCGCATCGGCGAAAATGGCGATGCATATGGGCGTTCCGGCACACCGGGCCTTCCTCAAAAAGCTCGGGTTCCTCGATCCAGTTCTTACCGAACTCGGTCCCAGTGCGGCTCCCATCGTTCCAAAGAATTGGAAGAAGCTGAATACGATGACGATCGCCTTCGGGCACGGGCTGTCGGTGACGCCTCTTCAGCTTGCAACCGCGACATTGCCGCTCGTGAACGGTGGCCACGCAATTCCGCCAACCTTCCTGCCCCGCACCCGCGAGGAAGCCATGACCGTCTCGACCCGCGTGGTATCGGCGGAGACGAGCGCAGCGGTGGTGAAGCTTATGCGAGAGAACGTCTTGCGAGGCTCGGGGAAACGGGCAGACGCGGAGGGCTACCGTGTCGGTGGCAAAACGGGTACGGCGGAGAAAGTCGTCAACGGGCGCTACGCGCGACACTCGCTGCTGAACAGTTTTCTTTCGGTATTCCCGACGGACGATCCTCAATATGTCGTCCTCGTGACGCTGGATGAGCCCCAGCGCGTTGAAGCCACCAACTGGGTTTCGACAGCCGGACGGAATGCCGCTCCGACTGTAGGTAAGGTTGTGGCTCGGATCGCACCAATACTTGGGGTGCAGCCCAGGCTCGGCGAGACGGCATCGCGGTTTGACGGCACGTCATCTGCGACCTATTAGAAGGCAAACGAGCCGTAGAACCTCTGGGCACGGTTTTGAGTTTCTTCAACGATGTGAGCCGGTTACGGGCAGTCGCACATGACCCTCGGTGAATTGTTAGGCCCGGAGGCCACGCTGAGCTCGGCGGTTGCGGCGATTCCGATCGCAGGCATCGCCTCCGACAGCCGGCAAGTGAAGC